>JBMTWK010000176.1:0-6586 GCA_049452395.1 Prochlorothrix sp.
CGCTCTTGGTCGGTGACGAAGTAGGGGGAGATGTAGCCCCGATCGAACTGCATCCCTTCAACCACTTCCAGTTCGGTATTGAGGGATTTGGACTCTTCCACGGTGATCACCCCGTCTTTGGTGACCTTTTCCATGGCCTGGGCAATCATTTGGCCCACTTCTTCGTCGTTACCGGAGGAAACGGTGGCCACTTGGGCGATCGCGTCCCCTTCGACGGGCTTCGCGACAGCGGCAATGTCGGCCACAAGGGCGGCAACGGCCTTGTCAATACCGCGACGGAGGCTAACAGGGTTGCTGCCTGCGGCGACGTTTTTGAGACCTTCGCGCACCAAGGCTTGGGCCAGGACGGTGGCGGTGGTGGTGCCA
The DNA here is from genome assembly GCA_049452395.1 of Prochlorothrix sp. GTDB lineage: Bacteria > Cyanobacteriota > Cyanobacteriia > Prochlorotrichales > Prochlorotrichaceae > Prochlorothrix. The sequence continues at coordinate 367 of JBMTWK010000176.1, forward strand.
TCTCCGGCGAGATCCTTGGTTTTGGAGGCGACTTCACGAATGAGTTGCGCCCCGGTGTTTTCGTAGGGATCTTCGAGGTCAATTTCTTTGGCAATGCTCACGCCGTCGTTAATGACATCGGGAGCGCCATATTTCTTTTCCAGGACAACATTGCGTCCACGGGGTCCGAGGGTAATTTTGACCGCATCGGCTAGGGCGTTAACACCCCGCTCCAGGGCCTGCCGGGATTGTTCGTTAAAGAGAACGAGTTTAGCCATTGTTTAGTTGTTGTAACCCATGCCATCACAAGCTGGTTTCTGGGCAATTACCGGAGGCTCCGGGGGGCTGAACCCGCCTGCCCAGAAGAGGAGGTGCAGGTGATGCTCAGCCGAAGCTCAGTCACCCTATCCGTCCCGATGCTCAATTTAGCACTCCCTGCGATCGAGTGCTAAAGCAACTAGGGGGGTATTCCCCCTGAACAGAGGTAGGGATAACAGTAATTGGGGGGTATCTTGCGCCTGAAAAGGGTGCATCGAAGAATCTTGGTAGGGGTCGTGCCCCCGTTGCTCCCCTCGTGGCTCTTCTCTGAGGACCAAAACCGGGGCAACCACAGGGGGTTTGCCCCTACCCGATCGCTATCAGGGCAACCACAGGGGATTTGCCCCTACCTAGTCGCTATCAGGGCAACCACGGGGGGTTTGCCCCTACCCGATCGCTTAACTCGTCACACTTAACTTGTCACAGTGGGATGGACTCGCTGCAAACTCCTCATCCCTTCGGTTCGGGAGAGTCTGTGAAGGCGTGACGGGCCAAAACTGCGCCTAAGGCGGGAATTTCTCGCTCCAAAATGGGGACAACCTGCGATCGCAGCCCATTATAGGTCATTACCAAGAGGGGATTGTTGGACTGATCCCGCCGTCGATCGGTAATGGCCAAAATGGTTTCAGTCACCTCTCGCCCGCTGCGGCCTAGATAATCGCCAAAGGAGGGGCGGTTGTCTCCCAACTTGCAATAGGACTGATAGTAGGGATCGAGGGCTGCTGCTCCCTCTGGCAGCATAATGGTGATTGCCCGCTCAATAAACTGCCCACTTTCCAGCTTTTTGAAGAGATCAAAGCCCTTACGCACTAAAACCCCCCAAAGTCCCTGTTGTTGGTTGACTTCTTCCGCCATGAGGTTGATCAGATCTGCAACCACTTGGGGGCGACGATCGGGATGGGTCAAAATCTGTTGCAGCGTTGCCATTAAAAGTTCTGCTCCCAAGCCCAGACGGTATTTTGCAGCAACATGGCCACTGTCATCGGGCCAACGCCCCCCGGCACGGGCGTAATCCAACTGGCCACAGGAGCCACTGCCTCAAAATCCACATCCCCTGCTAAACCAGAACTACCATCGGGCCGATCGACGCGGTTAATCCCCACATCCACCAAGATCGCGCCCGGTTTAACCATCTCTGCGGTAATTAAGCCCGGAATTCCCACCGCAGCCACTAAAATATCGGCTTCTCGGAGCACTGCGGGCAGGTCTACAGTGCGGGAGTGGGCGATCGTCACCGTAGCATTCTTTTCCAACAGCATTAAGGCCAGCGGCTTACCCACCAAAATACTGCGGCCCACCACTACGGCCTTTTTCCCCGCGCACGCTAGCCCATGCTCCTGAAGCAACTCCATAACTCCCGCTGGTGTGCAACTGCGCAGCCCCGACTCCCCTCGCACCAGCTTGCCTAGGTTCAAGGGATGGAGTCCATCGGCATCTTTGGCCGGATCAATTTGATGCAGCAGGGAAACAGCATCTAAATGGGCCGGTAAGGGCAATTGCACTAAAATCCCATCTACGCGATCGTCTTGGTTCAAGGCTTGAATCAGGGCCGCGACCTCTGCTTGGGTGGCCGTTGCCGGTAAATGCTGCCCAAAGGACGCAATTCCGACCTTTTCGCAGGCTTTCTCCTTATTGCGCACATAGACGGCACTGGCTGGATTATCCCCCACCATAATCACCGCTAAACCGGGCGCACGTCCTGCTTGGGCCTGCTGGGCCTGAACGCGATCGTGGAGGGACTGGCGAACCTTAGCTGAGAGGGCTTTTCCGTCTAAAATCTGGGCTGAGGGGGAGTTTGCAGTCATAATTCTGGGGGGAAGAGGGCAAGAGGAGAGTTAGGACATCCTGGGGACAGCATCACCTACTTTAGATTTTAACCCCGTCCTCACCCCAACTCGGTATTCAGGTCGGTTTTTCCTCAGGATTGGTTAAACTGTTTCGAGGCTACGGGCCACCCCTAGCAATTGCTGCGGTTCCTCTAGCAAAAAGTCCGGTTGTGCTGCATAGAGCACTGCTTGGGTATTAAAACCCCAGGTCACTGCCACCGATCGCACCCCCGCAGCCCTTGCCGCCTCAATATCCCGCACCTCATCACCAATATAAAGCACCTGCCTGGGATTCCAGTTATTTTTCCACAGTAGCCGCTTTAGGACTCGCTTTTTCCCTAAAATACTCACCCCAGCCCTCACCACTGAAAAGTACTGCTCCCCCTGGCGATCGCCCAAAAACTGCTGCACATTACGGGCAGAATTTGAGGTGACAATGCCCAAAAGGTGATGATCCTGCTGAAGTTGAACTAAAGCAGGTTGAATCCCCGGAATCCAGTCTACGGAGGCTAACTCTGACCGGAGTTCTCGGCTTAAGCGCCACAGTAAACAGGGGACATGCCAGCGGGCTACCCGACCCGATCGCAAAATATCCCGACTGCTGGTGTTCCGCAGTTGCTCCACTTCCGCCGGAGTGGTCGGCGCGTAGCCGTATTGGGGCGCAAGGCGGTTGCTAATCGCAATCACCGTGGGCAGTGTATCGGCCAGGGTTCCATCAAAGTCAAACAGCAGAATAGTCACAGGCAAAGGACCGAAACACGCACAGCATACCCGCAGCTCACCAAAGCCTTTAGAGCCTGCACAGGGATAATACCAAATCCCCCCGCTCCCGTAACGCCCCAGCGGAGAGGGGTGGCCCAAGGGTTAGACCCGTTGTGAGCGAGATGCTCACCTTGGGGGCAAGCTGCCTGTACTGGAAAAGGGGTTGGAATTGATACTACTGCGGATTAGGGTTTTAGCTTACCTACTAGTAGGTAGTTATGAAGAGTCTAGAGCCAAACCCCATACCACTCCCCCAAGCACAGCCGCCCAGCACTCTATCACTTGTAGCTCTTCGGTAACTTGTAGCTCTCTGGAAAAGGGTCCATGTAGCTCTCTGGAAGAGGGTCCATTTTACGGGGGCGGGTGAACCGATTCGGTCGGGGCCAAGGGTCCATCCCACTTTGGCATAATGAACCGATTGGGTAGGAGCAATCCCCCCGTGGTTGCCCCAGTTTTGGTTTCAAGCATGGTTCCAAGCAGGAAGCCACGAGGGCACGACCTCTATAAAATGACCCTGGATGACCCTAATTTTGCCCAACTGGATAAAACGATCGGAATTTTGTCAAGCCTAAAACATAAAAGTTAATGGGATTTGGAGAGGCTTTTGGCCTTGTTTTTAAAGATCTTTTGTTCTACTTTTAAGGCAGACTGACACGGCTCTGCCGCAACAAGTTGAGATCCTTGGGCTGCCTAACCACCCCGATCGGTCCCATCTGGCCCCCCGATAGATCGCCCCCATACACCCCCCGATCGCCCCTGTTCGATCGCTCCAACCTCCCTCAAAAAATCCCCCCGACTGGGATACGCTTAGGAGGTGTCCTAGGGCGATCGTTGATGCACTGTTGGCGCGATCGATCGGCCTCCCCAGACCGGTCATTTTGAGGGTGATTCAAACCCCAGCTTATTGAGAATGAGGTCAATAAGCCTGTGGAAAACTAGCCATTTTCTGTGGAAAACCTGTGGAAAACCCTGTGGAAAACTAGCCCATACCTGTGGAAAAATACCCTAAGTATAAATACTCTGTGGAAAAAGTAGGGGGGTTTTTCCACAGATCCCCCAAAGTTTTCCACAGTGTTTCCACAGGCTCGGATCGCTAGAAGCCTTACAGCATAGGAGGTTTAAAAAGTTTTCCACAGTTTCCACAGGAACTATTACTACTATAAGATTTTAAAATTTTAAAAATATTAGTAGTAAATAGCTGACCGAGATTTTTGGAAAATTTTTTTTCAAAACAGGGGAGCAAATCGGGTATTTTCGCCTCTCCCAGAGTGCCCCGATCGACCCCTTCGCCAGACCCCCTCAAGCACCTCGATCGCCGCACAAATTTTCCACCGGGGAGCCAAGCCAGAGCAACCCCGATCGGCTCCCTCAAACCCCAAGCCAACTCCCCCAGCAACACCTCGGTGAAACCCACAAAGCGGATTTTTAACCCAGATTAACTCTCAAATCAGATTAATTCTGACTTGCCTATTTATTAGTAAAACTAATTTAGATTATAAGAAATACTGATACTAAATAAACCCCAAGCAAATCTCGATCGAGGGCAATCTTCTCGGACTGATCCCAATTCAGAATTATTCTGACTTCAGATTGAGTTCAAAGGCTGGACAAGGCCACAACGTCAAGCCGCTAGACCCAAGCCAGGGCATCACGCTGGCAAACCAAGCCGGAAGGTCACGCTGCAAAGTCGCAACGCAGCCGCAGCATGGCCTCGCAGCCCGTAGCCTCACAGACCATGGCCCCAGGCATGGCATGTTTTCCCCAGTTTCCACAGAGAAATCCACAGAATTGAACAAAATGAATCAAAAAATATAAAAATCAAGCTTAAAATCTGGTTTTCAAATTCTGGCTAATGCTTAAAAGTTCTTGCTTGCTAAAATGACGGATAGACGAACCTGAGTATTCCACAGGCACCTGTGGAAACTGGGGAATACGGGGCATAAAACAGAAAATGCAGAGCTAGACTGTCACAAACGGCTCAAAACCGGATAGGTTGCCGGTTGACAAGAGCCTGAGATCTTGCCGGTTGACAAGAGCTTTGGGGGTGCTACAATCCTCAAGCCAAGATGTCCCAGATCCCCTGCCCCAACCGTCTCTCTGCTCCCCCGCCATGAAACTGGGCTGTACACAGACCGACCTCAGCTTTAACCTGTCCCTTGTCAGCCGTGCCGTGCCTTCCCGTCCTACAGGGCACCCGATTCTGGCCAATGTTCTCCTCACTGCCGATGCCGGAACTCAGCGCGTGAGCTTGACGGCCTTTGACCTCAGTTTGGGGATCCAGACTTCTTTTCCGGCCCAGGTGGAGACCAGCGGAGCGATTACCCTGCCTGCCCGGTTGCTCAACGACATCGTGACCAAACTGCCGTCCCAGACCCACATCACCCTGGAAAAAGACGAGCAGGAAGCCCAAGTGAGCTTGATTTCTAGCTCAGGGCGCTATCAGATGCGGGGCATGGGGGCGGAGGAGTATCCTGAGCTGCCGTTAGCGACTTCGGGAGAGGCGGTGCAATTGCCCGGTCCGGCTTTGATTGAGGGATTGCGGGGAACGCTGTTTGCCACCAGTAGCGATGAGACCAAGCAGGTATTAACGGGAGTTCACCTGACGGTACGGCGGGATGGCTTGGAGTTTGCTTCAACCGATGGCCACCGGCTGGCGGTGGTGCAGACCGATAATTCAGCGGCGGATGAGGAAAACGGCAGCAGTGAAGAATTTGAGGTAACGGTTCCGGCGCGGGCACTGCGGGATTTGGAGCGGCTTTTGGCTTCTTCCAAGGAGGATGACACGATCGCCCTCTACTTCGACCAAGGCCAAACGGTGTTCCAGTGGGGCGACCAGTACCTCACCAGCCGCACCTTGGATGGCCAGTATCCCAACTATCGCCAGTTGATTCCCCAGCGCTTTGAGCGCCAAATGACCGTCGATCGCAAAGCCCTTCAGTCGGCCCTCGACCTGATTGCGGTCCTTGCAGACCAGAAAAACAACGTGGTTAAGCTCCAGTTGGACAGCGATCGCCAGCAGGTGTTGCTTTCAGTGGAAGCGCAGGATGTGGGCAGTGGGCAAGAGGCTGTGGATGCCCAAATTTCGGGGGGAGACCTGGAAATTGCCTTTAATGTCAAGTATTTGATGGATGGTCTCAAGGCGATGTCAACGCCGGAAATCCAGATGCAGCTCAATAGTGCGACGAGTCCGGTGGTCCTGACCCCCCTAGGGGCGACAAAGATGACCTATTTGGTGATGCCGGTCCAGATCCGGAACTAAGGAGCTGTTTTGGGTTGCATTCCGCTGGAGAAGGCTCCCGATCGGGGTTGCGCCTCCACAGGGAACCCAAACCAGG
>JBMTWK010000177.1:0-6555 GCA_049452395.1 Prochlorothrix sp.
AGTGGCACTAATCCTAGAAATTTTCACAGTTTTGTCCATAGTAAAGACTCTAGTGCATCCACACTCACAAAATTCCATTCTTGTCCTAATTTTTGAAGCATCGTATACTCGCAAGAATAACGACAGCGCTAAACCAACGTTGCAAAATCAATTTGGACGGGCCAGAGGCCCATCCCACACATGCTCTGCTGTGGGATAGCCGGACCGGCTGTCCATTGGCAAAAGTGAGATGCTCCCCTGAGAAAAAAACAGGGTTTTAGGCTTCGTGAGATGAACCGGGCCGATCGATCTCGATCGGGGTATTCCAAGGGGCAAACAGGGGCAGCAAAAACAACGCCGGAAGCGCCGCCACCAGCGTCATCGTGAAAAATAGCGGCCAGCCCAGTGCTTCTGCCCAAATTCCCGCCGGAGTTACCAATAAATCCCGACTGACCGCCATAAAGCTCGACAACAGCGCATATTGCGTTGCGGAAAACTGGGGATTGCACAAACTCATCAGAAAAGCGACAAACCCCGCTGTCCCTAGGCCACCACAGAAATTCTCGACATTAATGGCCAAAACCATGAGGGGGTAGCTGTTGTCTGCGTTGGCTAGGATGAGATAGGCGATGTTACTTAAAGCTTGGAGACCACCAAAGACCCAGAGCGATCGATTAATGCCGATTTTGCTCAAGACCAGCCCCCCAAAGAGTGTCCCCACCAGGGTCGCCACTAACCCCATGCCCCCCTGGATTGCGCCAATATCCGTTTGGCTAAAGCCCGCCTTTAACAAAAAGGGAGTTGCCATGGCATTGACAAGGGAATCGCCGTATTTGTACAGAAAAACAAAGATAAGGATTAAAACGGATTTTCCTAAGCCTAAACGGCGGATAAAGTCCTGAAAAGGTCGCCAAATGGCATCAATCAAGTGGGGGGGCTGACCCACCGCCCGATCGGGTTCCGGTGCCCACAGGGTAAAAATCACATTGGCTAACATCAAACCGGCAAGCAAGAGGTAGACCAAGGGCCAGGACAGCCGATCGGCCAAGATAAACGCCACAGAACCCGTCACCAGCAGCGCTACCCGGTAGCCCAGCACATAGAGCGCCACCCCCGCCCCCATTTCCCGCTCCTCTAGCACATCGGTGCGGTAGGCATCGACGTTAATGTCCTGACTGGCACTGAGGAAGGCGATCGCCAGGGCACTCCAAAAAAAGCCGCTGTAGGATAACTTCTGGGCCGTTTGGGCCAGTTGGCAAAAGCCCTGGAGCCAGCCCAAGCTCGGATCGCAGGCTGCGGTGCTCACTTCCCCCAAATCAACCAAGTTGGCCGGAGACTGCAACGCCATCAGGGCCAAGACTACTGCCAGACCAATCTGGGTCATGAGCAACCAGCCTCGCCGTCGCCCCAAAAAAGGCGGAACATAGCGATCCATCACGGGAGACCAAAGGAATTTGCAGGAATAGGGCAGAGCAACGACGCTAAAGAGGCCGATCGTCGCAACACTCACACCTTCCGCTGTCATCCAGGCTTGGAGCGCTCGGTTGGTTAAATACAGGGGCAAGCCCGATGCAAAGCCCATGGCCAAAATCACGGCCATTTTGCGGCTTTCAAAAACTTTGAGGAAAGAATCAAGGGTATTCACAGGCGATCGCAGGCGGGTTGAAGGTTCCCTAACCCAGGGGTTGGGCAGGGCTTGGGCAACTTTCTCGCTAGTTTGGCATGGGAGGGCACCTGATACAATTGCGATCGTCCGGAAACTTCCCCAGGGATCGGGTTGGGCAAACCGCGACCGCCCCTTCCTGAACCGGTCCCGCACCGGCCCTTTTAGCCCTATTCCTTTGCCATGAATCAGAAAACCGACGCGGCCTATGGCCTCATTCCCGTTTTTACCTCCGCCGAGGGCGATCGGCGCTATCTCCTCATCCTGCACCAAAAGGGACACTGGGCCTTCCCCAAGGGCCACGCCGATCCCGGTGAAACGCCCCTGGACACCGCCCGCCGCGAAGTCGAGGAGGAAACGGGCTTAACGGACTTAACCGTGGTTCCTGGGGCTGAATTTGTAGAACATTATGAATTTACCCAGGGAACAGAGCAGATTTCTAAAACCGTGACCTATTTTCTCGCTCAGGTCCAGGCTAGCCCTGATGGAAGACCCTCATCGGTTACACTTCAAGAGGCGGAGGTTGCCCAATACCGGTGGTGCAGTGCTGCGGAGGCCCAGGAATTGATTACCTTTCCAGCAAATCGCCAAGTTTTGGCAGACTGTGAAGCATTTCTCCAGTCCTAGGGTTTTGGCAAGCGGTTTTGGCAAGCGGTTTTGGCAAGCGGATGCGGTGACATCCCATAACCTGGGATTGCGCCCCGCCTTTGCTTTGTAGACAATAGAGATCATCTGCAATTTAAGTGCAGGGTGCCGCGAAAAATCTACAGTGGTGTTGGGTAACTGACCCAAGACTCAGGGTTGTCCGTTGCGGGTGCAGCGACCGACCCCCCACGATCGAGGTGTCCCACGCCTGTGGTCTCTTCCCAGGCTCAAATCTGCCGCTGTCCCTCCCTCAGAGAGCATCACGCCTATGCAGTCCAATTACATTCTCATCATTGAAGACAATGAGCTATTCCTAGAGAATCTGAGCGAAATCCTAGGAATGGAGGGATTTCAGATTTTGAAGGCCCACAATGGCCAAGAAGGCATTGAACTCGCCCTACAGTATCTACCGGCGCTGATTTTATGTGACATCATGATGCCGGAACTGGACGGCTATGGTGTATTGGATCAACTCTCGCAAAATCCCTATACAGCGGCAATTCCCTTTGTTTTTCTCACGGCAAGGGCTACGCTGGAGGATATCCGCTATGGGATGCATTTAGGGGCCAATGACTACATCATCAAACCCTATACGATCGAAGATGTGCTCCGGACGGTACAGGCGCAATTAAAGCGCTGGAAGCGGGTTCACCAGGTTTATCAGCAAGCCCTCCATTCTTTGCACGAAAAGGTCGAAAATCTCTCTAAAGCGGCGAATTATGATGCGCTAACCCAGTTGCTCAATCGCCATGGTTTGGAAAGTATTTTGGAATTTGAGCTGCCCCGTCTTCAGTCCCATGATTGTCCCTTGGCGCTGATTTTGTGCGATATCGATCGCTTCAAAGCAATTAACGATACCTACGGCCATGCCAAGGGGGATGAAATCCTCAAGGGAGTTGCCCAGCTTTTGAAAAATAGTGTGCGGGAGAGTGAGTTTGTGTGCCGGTGGGGGGGAGAGGAGTTTCTGATTTTGGCCCCGAACCTCAATGAAAGCCTTGCCTTTGACTTAGCGGAACGGCTACGGCTGATCATCGATCGCCATTACTGCAATACGAAGCTTCCCGTCACCGCCAGCTTTGGGGTTGCGGCGCTCCACTCCGGCGAAGACCAGATTGATGCCTGTTTGGAGCGGGCCGATGTGGCGCTTTATGCGGCTAAAAATGGAGGCCGTAACCAAAGCCGAAAAGCCTCGCAATGCGCTCCCCCAGCCGTTTCTGACCCCAATCTGCTCACCGGTGCAGGCTCTGAATCAGTCTGATCCAACCCCACGAAACACTACTAAACCTTGACCCACAGGACTAACCGATCGCGGTAGCATAGGAAACCGAAACAATTTGTTACCTGTATCACAGGCTGAATTTCCCTATGCTAGAGACCTACCGCGCCCATGTGGCCGATCGCGCTGCCCTGAATGTCCCCCCCCTGCCGCTGGATGCAGAGCAAACGGCTGCCCTCTGCGAACTCCTCAAGACTCCACCCGCAGGCGAAGAAGAATTTTTACTCCATTTGCTCCGCGATCGCGTGCCGCCCGGTGTGGACCCCGCTTCCTATGTCAAAGCCTCCTTTTTGACGGCGATCGCCCAAGGTGAGGCCACCAGCCCCCTGCTTACGCCCCAATACGCCACGGAACTCCTGGGGACAATGTTGGGGGGCTATAACGTCCAAGCCTTAGTGGACTTGCTGAAATCCCCAGACGCGGCGATCGCCCAAACTGCCGCCACGGGCCTTAAGCAAACCCTGCTGATCTACGATGCCTTTAACGATGTGCTGGAATTGGCCAAAACCAACACCTACGCCCAGCAAGTGATCGACTCGTGGGCCGCTGCGGAATGGTTCACCGCCAAGCCCAGCCTACCGGAAGCCATCACGGTTACGGTCTTTAAGGTTCCCGGCGAAACCAACACCGACGACCTCTCCCCCGCCCCCCACGCCACCACCCGCCCCGACATCCCCCTCCACGCCCAAGTGATGTTGGAAAGCCGCATGGACAACGCCCTGGGGACGATCGCCGACCTCAAAGCCAAAGGGCATCCCCTGGCCTATGTGGGGGATGTGGTCGGGACAGGTTCTTCCCGGAAATCCGCCATTAACTCGGTGCTGTGGCACATTGGCGACGATATTCCCTGTGTTCCCAACAAGCGGACCGGTGGTTACATCCTGGGGGGCAAAATTGCGCCGATTTTCTTCAATACTGCTGAAGACTCCGGTGCCCTGCCGATCGAGTGCGATGTCTCCCACATGAACACGGGCGATGTGATTACGATTTACCCCTACAAGGGCGAAGTCACCAACGAAGCCGGGGAAGTCATTGCCACCTTTACCTTAAAACCAGAGACGATCGTCGATGAAGTCCGGGCCGGGGGCCGCATTCCCCTGATGATCGGTCGCGCCCTCACCGACAAGACCCGGATCGCCCTCAGCCTTGACCCCAGCCCCGTTTTCACCCGGCCCCAAGCCCCCGCCGACACAGGCAAAGGCTACACCCTCGCCCAAAAAATGGTCGGCAAAGCCTGCGGCCTCCCCGGAGTCCGTCCCGGCACCTATTGCGAACCCCTGATGACCACCGTGGGATCCCAGGACACCACCGGCCCCATGACCCGCGACGAAATGAAGGAACTGGCCTGCCTGGGCTTTAGTGCTGATCTCGTCATGCAGAGCTTCTGTCACACAGCGGCCTATCCCAAGCCTGTGGACGTGAAAACCCACCAAGATCTGCCGGATTTCTTTGCCCAGCGCGGTGGAGTTGCCCTGCGGCCCGGAGATGGCATTATTCACTCCTGGCTGAACCGGATGCTGCTGCCGGACACCGTGGGCACGGGCGGCGACTCCCACACCCGCTTTCCCCTAGGGATTTCCTTCCCCGCTGGCTCCGGTTTGGTGGCCTTTGCGGCGGCGATCGGCGCAATGCCCCTCGATATGCCAGAATCGGTCCTCGTTCGCTTCACCGGGGAACTGCAACCGGGCATTACCCTCCGCGATGTCGTCAATGCCATCCCCTATGTGGCCATCCAGAAAGGGCTGCTGACCGTGGAGAAGCAAAACAAGAAAAACGTCTTTTCGGGCCGGATTCTGGAAATGGAGGGTCTGCCAGACCTGAAGCTAGAGCAAGCCTTTGAGTTAACCGATGCCTCGGCGGAGCGCTCCTGCGCAGGCTGCACGATCAAGCTCAGTGAGGAGACCGTGGCGGAGTATCTGCGCTCCAATGTGGCCCTGATGAAGAACATGATCGCGCGGGGCTACAGCGATGCCCGGACCTTGGCCCGCCGTATTCAGCAGATGGAGGACTGGCTGGCGAACCCCAGTCTGATGAGTGCCGATGCCGATGCGGAGTATGCCGAAGTGATCGAGATTAACCTCAACGAGATCACGGAACCCCTCCTGGCGGCCCCCAATGACCCCGATAATATTAAAACCCTGTCGGACTGTGCCGGAGATCCGGTGCATGAGGTCTTCATTGGCTCCTGCATGACCAATATCGGCCACTATCGCGCAGCGGCGAAGATGATGGAGGGGGCAGGACAGGCCCAGGGTCGCCTCTGGATTTGTCCGCCGACCCGGATGGATGAGCAGATGCTACGCCAGGAAGGCTACTACAGCACCTTTGCGGCGGCGGGTGCCCGTCTGGAAATGCCGGGATGTTCCCTCTGTATGGGTAATCAGGCGCGGGTTGCCGATAACACCACGGTTTTCTCCACCTCAACCCGGAATTTTAACAATCGCATGGGGAAAGGTGCCCAGGTCTACCTCGGTTCGGCGGAACTGGCGGCGGTCTGTGCCCTGGTGGGTCGCATCCCCACTAAGGAGGAGTATCTGACGATCGCGGCAGAAAAAATCAACCCCTACGCCGCCGATCTCTACCGTTACCTCAACTTCGACCAAATTGCCGGTTTTGAAGACGAAGGCCGCCTTATTTCTAAGGAAGAGGAAGCCAAAGTCCTAACTGCGGTGTAAATCTACCCATCTCTAGTGGGGGTAGGCTATGCTTACCCTTACTTGTGACGTGGTGTGCGGCTTTACATGGTGTGCGATCAACGTTAACCTCTTCTCACCCTGCTCCTTCTTCTCGCTAGGGAAAGGAACACAAAACCTCCTTAAGTCCTTGTCCTGACCTAAAAGAGGTAATTAGGGCAAGGATCTATGGTAAAGTTGCACACCACGTCGTTTGAGGTTATAAACTGATGACTTCCAATCGACAATGGGAGCTAAGACGATATCAGGGCACCTCGATTAATGGAGGTTGGCAAGAATTCTAGTCTCAAAAAAAGCCA
>JBMTWK010000178.1:0-6531 GCA_049452395.1 Prochlorothrix sp.
CGAGGAAGTGGCCAGTGTCGTGGCAACCGAGGATGGCCATAATGGCCAAGCTGTAGGGCAGTCCTTCTAGGAGGAGGATCGGGTTTTCTGAGACGGTGCCCATTTCTTCGGGGCTGACTCCGGCGAAAATCATGCCAATAAAGGTAGTGGTGATCAGGGTCATCAGCAGTAACCCTAGGGCCAGTCCGGGCCGATAGAGGCGATCGTCGTCGGGGTCTGCGGGCGAGGCTGGGGCGGCGGCGGGTGCGGGGTCTGCGGGGCTGACGCTGAGGGTGTTGGCGGCGGGGGTGCTTTGGATCCGCTGGGGGTTAGGCACAAGGGCAAAGAAGGGCTGGCCCTGGAAATTTTCTTGAAGCAGGACCAAGAAGCGATCGCCAAAGCGGGCATTGACGTTTTGTTGAATGTGCTGGTAGGCCACAGAGGGGTCCGATCGCAACTGCCCCTGGCAGATGACGGCCTGAAGGCGGTACTCCACTTTATGAAGGGCGAAGTGGGACCAGGGAAAGCAGTGGTTGAGGTCGGCTTCTTCTTCGGGATCGAGGGGTTTGGGCAGCTTGGTCAGCGGCGGTGGCTCGGTGATGGGGGTTTCCGCAACGCGCTCCAAGGCTTTGTTTTCTTGGCGCTGGACCGATCGCAAGCTCTGGCGCAGCAAAACCCAGTAAAGAATGGGGGAGGCCAAAAAGGGAATAAAGACGAGGGCGAGGGGCATGGGCTGACCCGTTCCCTTGACCAGGGTCCAGGTAGACCAAATTAAGGCAGGTGCCATCATCACTAGCCAGAGAATCCAGAGGGGAGTGCTGCCCTTGGCTGCAATGCTGCGTTGCAGAAGGGAGTAGGTCATCCAGCCTAAGGTGAGGAGTAAGAAGACAAACCAAAAAATCATGGTGAGTTGAGGTCAAGGGGGCTAGGGAAGAGGCGAAACTACCGAGGAGGAAAAGGTTTGTAAGATTTAGGGCAAGGTTTAGGGCCAGCAGGAGGGGGCTAGCGCTCCTGAATCCCTCCATCCTAACCTGCTGACTGTCTTTCAGGGGACGGTTGTATAGGGGGCAATTTGAGGGGCAGTGGGGGCCAAGGGGTTGGCAAGGTCCGGCTTGTAGGTGACCGATGTTGGGGGCTGAGATAAAAGTTAAACCAGAATTTAAGACAAAATTTAAGACAAAATTGAAATGAACTCTATTGAGATGAACTTAAGGTTTTAGATGAATTTAAGGTTTCTGGGGGTCAAGGAATGGCTGCGGCGGGGGTGGGGCGATCGATCGCCCGCTCAACACCTCTGGAATAGTGTCTTGGTGGGGTTTGGCTATCTGCTGTCGCCCTTGTCTTGGTGGAATGATTTGGTCTTTAATTTGCCGATCGCCTATGGTTTTGCCCGGTTGGTGACCTGGGGGCATCGGGACTGGCTAGGGCCAGCGGTGTTGCTGGGCTACTGGCTGTCTAATGTGCTGGGTTTGGTGATGATGCAGTGGGGCGTGGTGGATTGGGTGCGATCGCCTAACCGCCGCGATTGGCTGTGGAGCTTGGGTAGCGCCACGGTTTACAGTCTGGCGATCGCGGCCCTGGTCTATGGCCATTGGCTTAAATTACCCGAAGGTTTGCTGCCCTGAGGCAGGGTTGAGGGGAGGGAGACCGTACCTTGGGATTCTTGAGGGGCCGCTGCTAAACTAGGCAATAGTAGGGTACCGCTGCTGTGCAGGCCGGAGGTCGGGATCATGGCTTTCTCCTTTTGCAACGAAATCCCGTTGAGCAATGCTCCCTCTGCCACTGCTGATCTGCCGCCTTATGATCTGCCATTATTGATCTGTCACTACCTTTTTTGAGCATTCCAAGCATTCCACGAGGGAACTAACTGTCATGGGACTCTTCGATCGCATTAGTCGTGTGGTTCGTGCCAATGTCAACGACATGGTGAGCAAGGCTGAGGATCCAGAGAAAATTCTGGAGCAGGCCATTGTTGACATGCAGGAAGACCTGTTGCAATTGCGCCAAGCCGTCGCCAAGGCGATCGCGGCCCGGACCAAAACAGAACAGCAGTACAACCAGAACCAATCCACTGCCAACAGTTGGCAGCAGCGGGCACAGTTAGCGCTCCAAAAGGGAGACGAAGCCCTGGCACGGGAAGCGCTCCAGCGCAAAAAGGGCTATGCCGAAACCGCAGCGCTGCTGAAGCAACAACTGGATCAGCAAACCAGCCAAGTGGATACCCTCAAGCGTAATCTCATTGCCCTGGAAGGCAAGATTTCCGAGGCGAAGACCAAGAAGAATATGCTCAAGGCACGGGCACAAGCGGCTAAAGCCAATGAGCAACTGCAAGATATGGTCAGCGGCCTCAATATGGGTGGCTCCATGGCTGCCTTTGAGCGCATGGAAGAGAAGGTTCTGGAGTTGGAAGCCCGGTCCCAAGCCAGTTTGGAGCTAGGTGGGGCGGATTTGGATAGTAAGTTTGCGGCCCTGGAAGCGGGGAGCGATGTGGACGATGAACTGGCGGCTATGAAGGCCCAAATGTTGGGTGGTTCGGCTCCGTCCCAGGCCCAGCTACCGGGGGCAACCACGGGGGCAGCGGCTCCGGCCATGGCCAGTGATGCGGCGGTGGATGCGGAGTTGGAAGCCCTGCGAAGAGAGCTAGATTCCCTGTAGGGTTGCGCTCCTGGGGCAGGATGTTTTTGCGGGGTGGGCAGTGCTCACCCTTTGCTTTGGATGCGCCTGGGAGTAACTATTCAGGGGTCTACGAAGTTAGTAGGGTTTCAGCCCTTCGATCGGAGTCCGAAGCAGCTCAAACCATACCAATCCAGGATTTTCAGAGCCTGAAACCCGCATTCTTCCGTGACCCCCTGAATGGTTACCGCCTGGGATATGCCTTGGGTGCGCTTTGGGTGGGATACTAGAGGCATTTTGGAGCAAACGTGAGTGCGATCGCGGGGGTTTATCTCAAAACCGAATCCCGCATTGAGTCCCGCATCGAGTCCCGTATTGAGTCTCGCATTGAGTCCCTCTCCCTCGGTCTGTCCAGAAAAGGTTTGAATCAAGAGGTTTTAATCATGAGTGCTGTTTTAGAAATTTTAGATCCTCAGTTTGAGGCTGAAGCGCTGCAAACGGAGCAAACGGTGTTGGTGTACTTTTGGGCACCGTGGTGTGGTCCCTGTCGGTTGGTTGCGCCTTCGGTGCAGGCGATCGCCGAAGCCTATGGCGATCGTCTTAAGGTGCTGAAAATGGAAGTGGATGCAAACCCAGAGACAGTGCAGCACTACAAAGTTGAGGGGGTACCGGCCCTGATTTTGCTGCGGAATGGGGAAGTCCTAGCCCGCCACGAAGGCGCGATTCCCAAGCCGAAAATTGAAGCCTTCCTCAGTCCCCATCTTGCCTAGGTTTTTGTCCCTGTGCCCATGGAATTTGCCCAGCGCCTCCAGAATTTACGCGGCAATCTCTTTGCAGAAATGGATCGGGCCAAAGCCTACGCCAGCGATCGCGGATTGCCCATTCTTGATCTCTCGGTTGGATCTTCGGATCTGTCGCCCCCGCCCGCTGTTCTAGCGACGATCGCCGAAGCCATTACCGACCCCACCACCCACGGTTACCTCTTGCACCGGGGCACCCTTCCCTTCCGCCAAGCTGCGGCCACTTGGTATGAGCGCAAATTTGGCCTCAGTGTCGATCCTGAAACGGAAGTTTTGTTGCTGATTGGCTCCCAGGAGGGGACGGCCCATTTGCCGCTGGTGCTGCTGAATCCGGGGGATGTGGCGCTGCTGTGCGATCCCTGCTATCCCTCCCATCGTGGGGGGATTCATTTGGCGGGGGGTGAAATTTATGGAATGCCGCTCACTGCCGATCGGGCTTTTTTGCCGGATTTCGGCGCAATTCCCGCATCTACCCTAGCCCGTGCCAAGTGCATGGTCCTCAGCTATCCCCACAATCCCACAGCGGCTTTAGCTCCCTTGGCTTTTTTTGAGGAGGCCGTAGCTTTTTGCCAACGCCATAATTTGGTGCTGGTCCATGATTTTCCCTATCCCGATTTTAATTTTGGTCCGGAGCCAGTGCCGTCGGTGTTCCAGGCCGATCGAGATCGGTCTTGTGCGATCGAGTTCTTTTCCCTCTCCAAGTCCTACCACATGGGCGGTTTTCGGGTGGGCTATGCGATCGGCAACCCAGACGTAATCAAGGCTCTGGCCCAGGTGAAGGGCGCGATCGACTTTAACCAGTATTTGGGGATTCTGCGGGGGGCGATCGTGGCCCTGACGGGGGATCAGAGCAGTCTTGGGGCGATGCGGGAGGTGTTCCGCCAGCGGCGGGATTTGGCGATCGATCTGCTGGAGAAAATTGGCTGGTCTGTGCCTAGCCCGGAGGCGACTCCCTACCTTTGGGCACCGCTGCCGGATGCCTGGAAAGCCGATTCTCTGGGCTTTTGTACCCAGTTGGTGATGGAAACGGGGGTGGCCCTAGCGCCCGGTGTTGGCTTTGGGGCGGCGGGGGAGGGGTATGTGCGCTTTGCGTTGGTGCAGGGGAATAATCAGTTGGCAACGGCGATCGATCGGATGGGAAGTTTTTTGCGATCGACCCCGCAGCAGGATCTCTAGCAGGATCTTTGGCAGGATCTTTTGATGTTAACCCCCGTTTGACGATGTTACATTCCGCGCTCCGCTGGCTCAGCCTCAGCCTTGCCATCCTCTTCTTCAGCGTCACGGTGAGCCTCCAAGCTCCTGCCGCTGCCTTGGTCCTAGATACCTCTACCGTTGCTAGCCCTCAACTGAATAATACGGACCTTCTGGAGGCTAATCGCCTTCTGATTCAGGATTTGAAGAATAAAGCATCTGAATTCCCATTTTCTCAGCCGATTGTAGGTCTTTTAGGGGAAGCTGACCAATTTTTAGAGGCAGTCCCAACAACGATGTGTTCTGCCTATGCCGCCCACAGCCGGGATCCCAACGCTAGGGAATGGCTTGCTTTTGTGAAGTCGGGCCATGCCTTAGTCTTAATTGTCAGCGCGATCCAAGCTGCTTCGGTGGCAGGGGCAGGCTCTTTGGCTGGATATGCTGGCATGGCTTCTGCCGTTTCACATCTGGGGCTAGGGAGTGCTACAACAATGATAGCGGGCTTGCTGGGCAGTCACGCAACGGGGGCTGCTGCGACCTCGGTTGTAGTGAGTTTTGTTGGTGGGCCAGTGGTTATGACCGCGATCGTAGTGAGCATTCCGTTCTTGTTGGCGCTGGGTGAGCATTACCTCAGTCAGTTAACTGCCCAGTTCTTCGGACAATGGGCCGCAAGGGTGTGTTTATAGTTTCTTTCCAGTCCTCTGTTGATTTTTTCCCCATGCAACTCACGGACCTTTCCCCCCTCGACTATCCCCGTCAGCGCTGGTTTTGGTTGGTGGCCCTGGCTGCCCTGGTTGCTGCTGTCTACCTCGGCCTACTAGAGCGCATTAACGACACCTCCCACCTCGGCATGAGCGGTCTCTTCTTGTTAGGGGCTGCTTCTTTAATTTGGGACGATCGCCGCAAACTCACCCTAGAAACAGACATGCCCTCCACCCTGCTGGGGGGAGGCTTAGTCCTGCTGACCTTAGTCTATAGTCAATACTTGCTAGGACTCGATAGCAACCATTTTTCCTCTGAAGTCCCCACAAAAGCCTTCTTTATCTGCCGGGTCAGTCCCTTGGTTTCCCTGCTGGGTGTGGCCCTGCTTGCCTCTGGCTTCCAGAATCTACGTCAATTTTGGCGACCCCTGGCGATTGTCGCAGCTATGGGGATTACCAGCATCTTTTTTATTAACCTTTCGGATATTTCCCCGATTACAGCTCGCTTTTCCTATTTTTTGATGTTGTACGGCGGTATTGAGGCGGTCCTGCGCGACAATATTTTTATTTACCTCAGCCTTGGCCCCAACAGCCACGGGGCAGTGAAGGTTTATGAGGCTTGCTCTGGGATTGAGGCGATGACTTACCTCTTTGGCCTCTCCTTGATGTGTTTAATCATGTTTCCCCTGCGATCGCGCAAATTAATGGCCATTACGCCGATTATCGCCCTGATTATGGGCTTTGTGATCAACAGCTTCCGGGTGGTGTTGATGGCGATTCTGACCGCTCTGCAAAATACAACGGCCTTTGACTACTGGCACGACGGTAAAGGCTCCCTCACCTTTGGGATGGTGGCGGTTTTGGCCTTGGGTGGCTTTTATATGGCGATGATGGAGTGGGATCGCTACCAGTTTAAGAAAAGCAAAGCGCAAGCTCTGGAATCCTCGCCTGAGCAGCAGTCCTCTGCACCTTTCCGGCCTGTTTCTGAGGAGTACCTGTTGCCGCCAGACTTGGATATCTCTGTCCAGGACTTGGAACTGGGTGGGGGTCTGGATTTTGGCTCCGATCTGCCCCAACCCTAGGCTCCAAAGACTTTGGTAGGGGCAAACCCCCCGTGGTTGCTCTGGTTTTTGGATACCCCAAAGGGTAGGGGCAAACCCCCCGTGGTTGCCCTGGTTTTTGGATACCCCAAAGGGTAGGGGCAAACCCCCCGTGGTTGCCCTGCCCAAAAACTTTGATTGGGGCCG
>JBMTWK010000179.1:0-6503 GCA_049452395.1 Prochlorothrix sp.
GTTGGTCCTAGGAGGTGGGGATCGACATAGCCGGAGTCTAGCAGACTGGGATCCGGTAGCTCATAGGTGGGGTGACCAATGCCGCCGACCCGGCTGGGGGGCCAAAAGAGCACCGTCGCCCGTCCAATGATGCGATCGCGGGGGACAAAGCCCCAACTATGGCCGTCATAGCTATTGTTGCGATTATCGCCCAGCACTAAATATTGGCCTTCGGGCACGGTTTCCGGCCCATAGACATACTCTGGGGCATCCTGAATGTAGTTTTCTTCTAAGGCTTGCCCATTGATGTACACTTTGCCGCCATAGACCTCAACGACATCCCCCGGTAGGCCAATAATGCGCTTGATAAAGGCATCCCGAAAGTTTTGGGCAATCAGTGCATCGGTCGGGTTAAAGACAACGATGTCTCCCCGTTCCGGCTCGGTGAAGCGATAGGCCACCTTGTCTACGATCAGGCGATCGTTAATCTGGAGGGTGGGCAACATGGAACTGGAGGGGATGTAGCGGGCTTCTGCTATAAAGGTGCGAATGCCGAAGGCCAAGACGGCGCTAAGACCAATGGTTTTAATACCTTCAACCCAAGGATTTTCCTGCTCGGCAGGCATGGCAACAGATGTCCTCTTTAACAATGCAAGGGGGATAGGGGAGGGGTTAGGGAAGGAAACAGCTTGGGGGAATTTCCCGCAACCGGGGTCTGTCGCAACTCCTCCCGGAACCAGACGACCAGGGATCGGGCAGGTTCCCAAGCGCCCGCAGGGGTCAGATGAGAATCCAGCGTTGGGGGAACCGGCGGTGTCCGCAGCTTATCATAGCGAATTTCTGAGGGTTTCTTGTATTCTTCGGTTGTCTTTTGATGGGGTCTTAATAGTTGGCGGGGGTCTGTACTAAAAGCGAAACTGATTGGGCCGATCGCGGCTCCAGAGCCAATGCCAGACCCGGTTAAACCCCCCTTGTCCCCCATAGGCTAGCCCTAGCAGCGCGATCGATCCCCCCAGCAACATTGCTCCGATCGTCCCGGCCACGCTGCCCAACAGGCTCCACCCCAGGAGCACCCCCAAACCCACACTGCCCACTCCCACACCACTCCAGCCCAGCCACAGCCACCGCCGGAACTGCCGCCCCGATCGCCGCCGTTGTACCCCTGTCCGCAACCACGCTTCGATCATCTCCCCCAACTCCTGCACCAGTTCCCCATCCTCGCCAATGACCCAAGCCTCAATGCCGTCTTCTGCCCAGGGAGAGGGTGCTAGGGTGAAGCGCAGGCCCAAATCCTGGAGAAAGTGGCCTGCTTGGTGGACGGCTTGCCGTTCCTGCTGAAATTGGGGCTGTTCTGTGAGGCCGGACCAATCTTTGAGGAGACGCAGCCGGAGGGTGAGGGCATCGAGCCGCACTCCAGGGCCGATCGCCCCAGGATGATCCACCGTGCGCCGTCGATCGCCCTGGTACAGGGTATATTCCAGGGCAAAACTGAGGCGGGGGTGGGGTAAGGCCGCGAGAATGCGATCGGCGAGGGCTTGATCTAAGGCTTCCAACTGGGCGCGGTGCAGTTCAAAGCTGCCATAGGTTTGATGCCATTCCATAGGGGAATTGGAATTGGGAATCTAAGCCTTGGCCTTGCCGCGACCGGGGATGGTGCCGCTGGGGGTCTCGATGAGATCTTCCATGGCTTGGTGCAGATCCTGGGGATCCATGAATAGGATCTTGGCGTTGGTGCTTTCGCCAATTTTCTCGCTAGCATCCATATAGCGTTGGGCCACAAGGTACTTAATCACACGCTGGAAGACCTGGGAGTCCTGTTCCGGATGCTCAACGCCTTGGGCACGGAGGGTATTCATAATGGTTTCGATCGCGCTGGCAATCCCCTCTGCCTCCATTTTCGCCGCTTCCTTGCGTCCCTTTGCCTCTTCCTCCGCCGCTTCCCGCAATCCTTCCGCTACTTCCATCGCCGCTGCCCGCTCGTTTTCCGCTGCCTTGGCCTTGGCCATGCTGGCCCGCACATCATCCGGCAGGATAATATCCTTTAGCTCAACCCGTGTGACCTTTACCCCCCAATTTTCGGTGGATTCGTCCAGTTCCTTCAGCAAAGCATCGTTAATCTCATCCCGCGCCGTCAGCAAGCCCTGGAGCGCGCGTTTCCCCACTTCGTTGCGCAGAGTGGTTAGTACGGTGCTTTCTACGGCCAACTTGACATCATCAACGCCGTAGTGAACCAGGTAGAGGTCCACAATTTTCCAATACACCAAGCCATCGACCTTAATGGGGACGTTATCGGCTGTGATGGCTTCTTGGGCTGGGACATCCAAGACCTGTTCCCGCGCCGTATCCACAATGATTGAGTCAACCATGGGAAGGGTGAAGTTAAGCCCAGGCTGAAGGGTGCGGCGGTAACGTCCCAGCCGTTCTACAAGGGCTACATCCCCTTGGTTGACGATTTTGACGGAACCGGAAACGTAGCCAACAACGGCGAGTAGCGTTGCCAAAGCTGGAGCTAGAAACGCATCCATAATGACCTTGCCTCCATAGCAGGATGAGAGTAGAGCAGTCTGGGAAACCTCAGGTTTCCACCCAAAGTGCCCGCAAATGGTGACAGTGTAACCCCTGGATCCGATTTCTGATCATCTTTGGGGAAGGCACCGTGAAAAATTCAAATTTTTGTCATTTGTGAGGGTTGGGCGCAGATCGGACTGCACGGTGAGGCGACGATCGCCGCGATCGAAAATGCGCACCTGCTGCGGGTTAAAGGTCACTGCGACCCGACTGCCCAAATCTAAGCGCTGCTCTAGGGACACCCGCGCCACTAATTCCCGCCCGGAGGGGGTCACCACGCTGTAGCGCTGCTCTCGCCCTAGGAACTGACGATCGCGCACGACGGCAACCCCCTGGGGATCTGGCTCTAGCTGGAGGTCTTCTTGGCGGATCATCAGGTCTACCCGATCGGCCTCGATCGGGTTCTCGGTTTCCATGGCCGATCGGGCACAGCAGCCTAATTCCGTTTCCCAGACTTGATCCAACCGCTGGGCGGGCACAAAGTTGGCCTGGGTGACAAATTCCGCCACAAAGCGCGTGGCTGGGTCGGTATACAGTTCCTGGGGCGTGGCGACTTGCTCCACTTTGCCCTGGCGCATGACGGCGACCCGATCGCACACCGACAGCGCTTCCTCTTGGTCGTGGGTGACTAAAATCGCCGACGTTCCGGCTGCTTTGAGAATGGTTCGCAACTCCTGCCGCAACCGTAACCGCACCTGCACATCTAAGTTACTGAGGGGTTCATCCAGCAAAATCAGGCTGGGGTTGGGGGCGAGGGCACGGGCGAGGGCAACGCGCTGCTGCTGTCCTCCGGAAAGCTCGTGGGGATAGCGCTGTTGCAGTCCGTCTAGGCTGGCGAGGGCTATAACTTCGGCGATGCGCTGTTGCACCGTCGATCGGGGCCAGCCCCGCTGTTGCCGCAGCCCAAAGCCAATATTCTGGGCGACGGTCAAGTGGGGAAACAGCGCGTAGTCTTGGAAGACCATGCCAATGCCTCGGCGCTCCGGCGGCAAGGTGCAGTGGGGGCAAGCAATTTCCTGGTTCCCGATTAAAATCCGACCCGATTGGAGCTGATCAAAGCCAGCAATCAAGCGCAGAAGGGTCGTTTTCCCACACCCGGACGGCCCCAACAGGCCCAGCAGTTCACCGGGTTTTAAGTTCAAATTCACCTGATTAACGGCGGGAATGGGGGCAGTGGGAAAGTGTTTGACGACTCCCTCAAGGGAGAGGATAGCCGGAGACGAAGACAATGCTGTCATCAAGACCTGAAAAGTAGGATGGGGTGAAGAGAAGACGAGCCAGCGTGTTGATTCTTGGAGGCTCTACCCCGTTAGTGTAGATTCTTTTGCAATAAATTCTCAATAGTCTTTGCAAAAAATTTTAAAAAAGTACTGAGTTGTGCAAGTTGGAGGCATTCCCACGCAGAGCGTGGGAACGAGGGATTTCACCTTAAAGCTGGGGGCGGACGAGGACGACGGGGGTTTGCTCATCGGCGTTGCCAGCGGGATTGCTCATCAGGGCTTCTGTGAGCACGGCATCGGAGACCCCGGAGGAGGAGGCCAAAATTTTGACTGCGCCTAGATCGTTAACATCGACGATCGCGCAGGCTAGCCCCGTTTCTTTTTGGACCCGATCGACCACTCCCTGGGGATCCGCCGGACCCAGCACAATAAATTGGTCGTAGGGCGGCAAGGTTCCCGTTACGTCATCAATCAGCCGCGCTTGCTCCCCGGCCAGGATATAGAACCCGCCCCGCGTTCCCAACAGCCGCAGCACAATCCCCCCCAAAAAGGCAAACATAACCCGCACTGGCCCCACTACATCCACCAGGGTTTGCATTCCGCAGGCCGTGGCAAGGCTGGAGGTGGGGAGGAAATAGTAGCAAACGCGGCGGGCGACCCAACCGGGTTTGATGGTGGTGGGATGGCGGAAGCGGCCCTGCATGATGGCGACGGGGGTTTCCCCTAGGGTGACGATATCGCCTGCTTGGGCGTGGGGCTGAACGTAGCGCTGGACGACGGCCACGGGGTCATCGATCGGGGTCAAAATATGGGTCGGTACGGGCAGCACTTCGGCTTTGCCGTATTGTTTCCAGGTCAGGGGCGGGGGGGGATCTTGGCGATCGGGATAGTTGAGCGGTACCACCCCGTGGTGGGTCTTGGGAATCCGCCCCTCTGGCCCATAGGTGACATACTCCACCCGCAACCAGACGCTTTGAAGCTGGGCGAGGGCGGCGGGATCTCCTTCAATGTCGATCGTCACGGTGATCTGGGTGGTCTTGGCTACCTTGACGATGTAGGCAAACCAATAACCATCGGCCCGGTTGGGCAGATCTGCATGGTTAGCCTCGGTGTGGGTGCGCCAGAACACCCCATCCAAGCTGCCCTTAGAAAAGAGTTTCGTTTTTACGGTCAGCTCCGGCACCATAATTTCCAGGCGACGGGTGCGGTTCACCAAGTCCAAATTGCCCACCAAGCGGCGATGGCTGGGGGAGATTTCTTCTAAATCCCACACACCGGGCGTAATGTCCAAGGCATTGCCGGGACGCTGGCGATATTGCCACTCAAACGCACCCAGGGCGGCTGCGCTTCCCAAGGCTCCCAGACCGGCGATACATAAACCAATTCCTAAACCCACACCAAATATCCTGTTGTGATCTGCGCTGTTTGTAAAAAGGCAATGGCTGGAAATCCAGTTCTAGGGAGGTCTAGAATCCAGTCTCCAGGCCGGATTTATGATACCGGATTGGGGCCAGCGATCGGGGAAGGGGTCAGACTGAACCCGGAGAGGGTTCGTATTTTTGGCGTATTTTGGGTCTGGGGGGTGACACCCCCCATAGCGGCGTGGTATATTAAAAATGTAGATGCACCCTGATGATCGGGGGAGTCACATAGACGTGGCTCTCCTTTTTTTATGCTTATTTTCGGGGTTGTTTATGTGCGGCTCTTTGGCGTGTGCTTTTCGTGGCCTTTTTTTTGTGCTTGAGGCAGACCCAAAGAACGACAAAATCAGGATCCCCCAGGCCGGTATACTAAGGGGCGGCATAGAAGCTATTGCAGAACGCTATTCAATACCTTGGCCCCAGCGGCCCTAGTTTGGGAGGATTATCATCATGAGCGAGACGGATGCCGTCACGATAATGAAACAGGAAGTGGGCCGTGCTGCTGCCCAGCGGGTTCAGTCCAACACGATCGTGGGCTTGGGAACGGGGTCCACGACTGCCTATGCGATCCAGTTCATTGGGGCGCGGCTCCAGTCTGGTGAGCTGCAAAACATTAAGGGGATCCCCACTTCGTTCCAGGCCCGCGTTTTGGCCAAGAAATATGGCATTCCCCTCACGACTTTGGATGAGGTCGATCGCATTGATGTGGCGATCGATGGGGCCGATGAGGTGGATCCCCAGAAAAACCTCATCAAGGGCGGGGGCGCAGCCCACACCCAAGAAAAAATCGTTGATTCCCTAGCCGAGCAATTTATTGTCGTGGTCGATAGCGGCAAGCTGGTGGATGCGCTGGGATCGACGTTTTTGCTGCCCGTGGAGGTGCTGCCTATGGCGGTGACTCCGGTGATGCAGGCGATCGAGAAGCTGGGCGGTAAGCCAGAACTGCGGATGGGGGTCAAGAAGGCTGGGCCTGTGGTGACGGATCAGGGCAATTTGGTGGTCGATGTTAAGTTCGATCGCATCGATAATCCCGCTGAACTGGAAAAAACCCTCAATAATCTGCCCGGTGTTCTGGAAAATGGCCTCTTTGTCAATGTGGCTGATGTGATCCTTGTCGGGGAAGTGGTCGAAGGCCAACCCGTTGTTCGCGAACTGTAGCGACCCATCACAGGTAAACCATCACATCGGTAGGGGTTGGGTTTCCCAACCCTGGTTATGCCGGTTTCCCAACTCTGGGTATGCCCTGTGCTGGCTCAGGTAGAGGGCGCTGGAGCGCCGACCGGGGGTTCCCACGCAGAGCATGGGAACCAGGAAA
>JBMTWK010000180.1:0-6486 GCA_049452395.1 Prochlorothrix sp.
GCTCCTTCTTGCCCTTGACCGTGACTTCATCTAAGAGCCGAAAGTTATAGGCGGCTAAATCTTCTAAGTGGGCAACTAAGTCCCCAGAAATCAGAACAGGTGCGCCATAGATTTTGGTTAAACTTTCCATCCGGGCGGCAATATTAACGGCATCGGAGAGGACATCTCCCTGCATTCGGCCCGGTTCCCCGATAATGCCTACCATAACCCGCCCCATGTGAATACCGGTGCCAATTTGGAGGGGGGGTTGGTTCTGGCGCTGGCGTTCTTGGTTGTAGGCGTTGAGTTGGCGATATTGGGCCAGACTGGCGGCGATCGCATCATCGGCGCTGCGGGGAAACACCGCCATAATGGCATCCCCCATAAATTTCACAATTACGCCCGAATGCTTGACAATTTCCGGGCTGACCCGCTGGAGATAGTCATTGACAAAATCAAAGGTTTCCTGGGGCGTTAGCTCTTCGCACAAACTGGTAAAGCGGCGAATATCACAAAAAGAAACCGCCATCGATCGGCTGACGTGATCCCCCAGTTGAATATCGAGAATACTGTCTTTATCCAACAGTTGCAGATACTCCAAGGGGACAAAGCAGCGATAAATCCGGTTGAGTTTTTGGAGGTCTTGGTTGGCCTGCTGGAGTTGTTGGTGTTGGGTGGTGAGGGTGCGGTAGGAGAGGCGGAGGTTAATCCAGAGGGTGGTGATGATGCTGCTGCTGCCGCCGAGAATGACCCCCAAGCCGGGGATGGCGATGGGGATGACCCAGCCCAGAAAGAAGCCGCCATAGCTGACGATCGCCGCCCCCCCCAACAACCCCACCAGGGCGGCCCAGGTGAGCCAAGGCTGCCGGGTATAGGCAAGGCCCAGCTTGACACTGGCCCAAATTAAAAACACGGTCCAGATCAGGGCGAGGTAGCGGTTGAGGGGACGGAGTTGGGGCCGGTTGTCTAGGGCAGCGCTGATCATGTGGCTGGCGAGGTTGGCATGGATGACGACTCCCGGCATGAGGGCGGGGGTGCGAAAGAGGCTGTTGTAGTAGGGGGTGACGTGGTTGTCGTTGAGGCTGGGGGCGATCGCGCCAATCAGAACAATGCGATCGCGAAAGAAGTCGGGGTCCACTTGCCCCTGCCAGACCTGCCGGAGGCTGACTTGGGCAAAACGATCGAGGTTGCCCCGGTAATGCAACAGGATTTGATAGCCCCCCATGTCTTCGGGGCCGTAGGGGCTGTCCTTGGGTCCGATCGGCACAAATCTGGCTTTGCCCAAGCCGTAGATGCTGCGCTCGGAGTCCACCTCCGTCAGTTCAATGCCCTCTTGGGCTAGGTATCGCAGGGCGAGATCGGCTCCGAGGCCCAGCACGATGGACTGATCGGGCCGTCCGGTGAGGATGAGGGCGCGGCGGATTTTGTTATCGCGATCGGGGAGTAAATCACTGGCGGCAACTTGGTTTTTGTCGATTAAAACCGGGGGCGGCTCGATCGGCTCCCCCGCCACCTTTTCAATGCCCAGGACGTTATCCCACTGCTGCCAGCGCTCCAGCAGGCGATCGTGGCCCGGTTCCACGGGCAAGTTGCGGTAAATATCGACCCCAATGAGGCGGGGGGACTGGCTTTGGATGGTATCCAGGGCCTGCACAAGCAGGTCATCGCTCATGGGCCAGTTTTGGGCGTAGGTGATGTCTTCTTCGGCGATCGTGACCAATACAATGCGATCGTCGGGGGCTTCGGGGGGGCGTAGGGTAAAGTATTGATCCAATAGCAGCCAATTGATCGATCGTAGAAGTCCGTTGCCTTGGATCAAAATCGTGGCAACGGATACTGCTAGCGTGATTCCAATTAAACAGCGCTGCTTACTGTTCAAAACTCAGTTGCCCCAGGGGTTCCCTTGCTCAAGATTGGGTCGAGGTGAGAGATACAATTCGTTACGCTAACGCTAACGCATCCTACAGTATTTATACGCTACTCGTCCTGTTCATCCCGTTCTGCACACCGCCATGAAAGTTCCGTTATTTTACTCCCGGCTCCGCCCCCAGCCCCAATCCCCCGTTTTCCCCAGGCAGCGCGATGGCCAAACTGCCTCGCAGCGGTGCCCTAGCGGACCCGTCGGGGCAAGTGGGGGATTTGTGGGGGAATCCCTAGGGAAAAACAGCGGGATCGGCAGGGGGCGGAACGGGGGGAGAGCCGGGAAGTCGGCAGGGCTGGCGGCGATCGGCGCGGGGTTGCTGCTGTTGGGGGGCTGTGGAGCAGGGGGACCGGGGGAGCAGTCCGAGACCGGCAATCCCAATCCGGCTCCCGCTGGGGCAGACGCTGCCGCCGGGGACAGCAACCGTATTGTTCTAGGGACAACCCTGCAACCCCGGACGCTAGATCCCGCCGATGCCTATGAAATCTCTAGCTTAAATGTCATTTTTAACCTCTGCGATCGCCTCTACACCTACGCCCTCGACAGTGCCGATTTGCTGCCCCAATTGGCCACCGCTGACCCCCAGGTGAGCGCGGACGGCCTCACCTATGTTGTGCCCCTGCGGAATGATGTGGTTTTCCACGATGGCACCCCCTTTAATGCGGCGGCGATGGCCTTTTCCCTAGAGCGCTTTATGAACCAGGGGGGCAAACCGGCCTTTTTGCTGCGGGATGTGGTGGAGTCGGTGCAGGCAACGGGGGATGATAAGCTCACGATTCAACTCAAGCAGCCTTTTGCCGCTTTTCAAGCCCTGCTGGCGTTTCAGGGACTCTGCGCCCTGTCGCCGACGGCCTATGCTGAGGGGTTGGGGGAAGTGGGGAATTTTCAGCCCGATCGCCTAGTGGGCAGTGGTCCCTACCGTTTGGCGGAGTTTGGCGACGATCGCATTCGCCTCGATCGCTTTGAGGACTATTGGGGCGAAGCTCCGGCTAATAGCGGCATTGATATCCAAATTTATAAGGACAACTCTGCGAACCTCTTCAATAGCTTTCGCATCGGTCAGGTGGATGTTGCCTATCTCAGCCTCGATTCCCAGCAAATTCAAGCCCTCCAGGCCGATGCTGCTGCCGGGAAGGCCCAGGCGATCGCCGCCCAGGGGGTTGCGGTGGCCTATATGGTCCTCAACCACCAACAGCCGCCCTTAGACCAAGCCCCCGTGCGTCAGGCGCTGGCCTTGGCGATCGATCGGGAACTGTTGGCCGATCGTGCCCTCCAAGGACTGGGCCAACCCCTCTATAGCTTGGTGCCGCCCCAAGTGCCGGGATCAGCCCCCACGTTTCAGCCCCCCAGCGGTACGGACATGGCCCAGCGCTATGCCCAGGCGCAGGAACTCTTAAAATCCGCCGGTTTTTCCGCTGAGAACCCCGCTGTTGTCCAGGTTTGGTACCCCAGCAGCTCTCCCCCCCGTCGTTTGGCGGCGGATGTGCTGAAGGCGGCGATCGCTGAAAATATGAATGGCCTGTTGCAGGTGGATGTACAAGCGGTGGATGCGGCGACGGGATTCAGCAATATTGGCAAAGGGATTTACCCCAGCTTTCTTTTAAGCTGGTTTCCCGACTTTTTGGATGCGGATAACTTTATTCAGCCCTTTTTAGGCTGTGAGGTGGGGTCACCGCAAACGGGCTGTACCCAGGGGGGTGCCCAAACCCAGGGGTCGGGCTACTGGAACGAGACGGTGAATGCCTTAATCCAACAGGAGCGGCGGGAAATTGATCCGGTGGCACGGGCGGCGATTTTCGCGGAAATTCAGGCGATCGCGGCCCAGGATTTGCCCTTTATCCCCCTTTGGCAGGAGCAGGACTATGCCTTTGCCCAATCCAATATCACGGGGGTGACGCTTACGCCTAGTCAGTCTTTCCCGCTGTGGACGATCGCCAAGGAGGAGTGAGGAAGGCCGATTACAAATCGGCGATCCCGTTCTTTTAGAGGCCCAGCAGCCGGAAACAAATCCCTGAACTGATGCCCCCCAAGCCGAGGCCGCTGAGGGCGATCGCGCTCAAAACCCAAAACGCTGTCCACTCGCCAAAGCCCTGGGTTTGCAAGTCCAACCGGGCTAGACTCATGGCACTGAGCAAAATCAGCAGGTTCATCACCAGGGTCATTTGTCCCAGCAGCAGGACTGCAACAAAGGATCCCAGCATGGTGGTTAGGAACGATCGCACATCCGAGGCGAGCCACCACAGGGCGAACGATCGCAAAAACGTCAGCGGCCCCGTCATAATTGCCGCCAAAAACAGCGCTCCCAACAGCAGCAGCCCCCACCACGCCCCCCGCCATTGGCTCTGTTCCATCGGAACCACCACCGCCAAAGACCAGTACCAGCCAAAGACCGTATAGGTCACAGCCAGTAAGGAGAGGGAGATCTTGGGTAAACGACCGCACCACTTCCCAAAAGCCAGCAAAGGCATGTTCTTGATAACTCCACTTACCAAGGGTTTCCTACCATTGTAAAGGCAGCCCAAAAATAGGGATGGGAGAGATCCAAATCTCCACTTTGGGCAAGGCTGTCGGGGAGCGGAACCGGGGCGGATAGGCCGGGGATCGTTAGGCTATTGCCTTCTAGGCGAACCTCTCCCTGTAACATGGCCAGTTGAGCCGCCCGTAGGGCATCGGCCTTGGTGTAGGGCTTCCGGGTTTCCGGATTGAGGCCGCCGAGGTGGTCATAAAAGCCACTCATGAGGGCCAAGGTTCCGGCATCACTCACATACCACAGACTGGCTAGGGCCGTATTGACCCCCGCCCCAAAGGCCAACCCGGCAAAGCCCAGTTCAGCTTCATTGCTATCTACGGCGGTGCGGCAGGCACTGAGGATCATTAAGTCACGGCTACCGGAGCCAGCGCTATTGAGCAAAAGCTGCCGTAACTCTGGAATGGAAAGGCGAGTATCAGTCAGTTGTAGATAGGAGTTTTCCGGCGATCCGGCTTGAATTTCGGCATGGGTGGCGAGGTGGAGAATGCTGTAGTCACTTTGGAGGGCTTGCTGAACCCGATCGCGGGTGAAGTCCTGATTTAACAAGGGCTGGGGACCGCGCCACAGTTGCTGACTGATCAGGGATAGCTCTAGGGGGACGGCGGGTAAGGCGTTCTGGTTCTGGTTCGTAAAGATAGAGGCCCCCATGGCTAAAACCTGCTGACTGGAGCGATTCAGCGGAATATTGATGGATTCGGTCAACCGTAAGCTTGGCACCAGACCGACGCTGTAGTCGCGAATGATGAAATCTTCCCCATTGTGGAGCGCAGCCAGAGGGAGGGTGCGGATGCCTTCATCCAGCACAAACACCAGGTTATTAATCTCGGCTTCCGCGAGGGCTGGTTCCAGGGGGCGGATCAGCCAGTCGTAGAGGCGTTGGGCAGGGGCGAGGTATCGCTTGCCAGACACGGCGCTGGGGTCGCTCACTTCGCGGCGCAGTTGCTGACCCATCTGGATGACTTGGCGGCGGGTGACGTTGGAGCGGTAGTAGAGGGGGGAACGATCGGGGGTTACAAGGATTAGCTCTAACTGATCGCTGGGTTGGGGCGTAAAGCCCCGAAAGTCTGTATCTGAGCCTGGGGTTTGGCCGGAGTCTTCGATTTGCTTTAACTGGGGCCAAAAGCTATCGGCAAGCTGACCCAGGAAGCCAGAACTAGGAAAAGGCTACTGTTGCTGAAATTGGGACGTTAGGGAGCCAGAAAAGCCGGGGGAGAAGCTAATGTAAATCACGCCGGGAACTTCACCGCGACCGGCGGCGGCGCTGAGGGTTTGGCAGGCGGAGGCGAGACTGGCGGCGCTGTTGCTGGAACTGAGGCCAAAGTGTTGTTCAAAGCGCTTGGAAAAGCTACCATCGAGGGCTGCTACGCCTTTATCTAAAGCACTACAGGCAGCTTCTAGGGAAAGTTCCGATTCCACAATGGGAACGGGTTGGGTACAGTCTTCTAGGCCACAGCGATCGTCGGGGTTGGGTCCTGCGTTGGTCGGGTTAGTCGGGTTAGTGGTTGTTGCGACATCATAGAGCGCAACGCTGGGGCTGGAGGTGGCCAAGGTTGGACTGCTGTTGCGCACATCGACTGCCTGCACCCGAAAGGCACTTAGTCCGGTGCCAGTAGCCCCGTCCGGCGGATTATAAATGAGCGTTTGGCTGGTTGTGATGGTATCCCCGACGTTGAGGGGGTTACCGTTGGCATCCGTCAGGGTTCCGTTGGGAATTTCGACAATTTGCAGGGCCGTATTATCGCCGTCGGCATCACTAATGGTGAGACCTTCGAGGGTAAAGGTGATGGGGCTGTTGGAAACGCCAATATTAATAGTGGCAGTGTTCAGGGTGGGGGCACTGTTGACGGAGGTGATGCTGATGTTGCTTTGGGGATTGTCTGTGCCGCCCGTGGGTTGCATCTCAAAGTTAGTGCCCGTTGCCACGATGTTACCAGGGGTGCCAGTGCCATTGGCGTTGAGGCTTCCAGCGGTTCCGTTAAAGGTGGGCAGACCGACTTGAAAGGCCCAGTTATTGGGTCCACCACCGTGGGTAATGCTAATGCGACCTGCTGTAGAG
>JBMTWK010000181.1:0-6474 GCA_049452395.1 Prochlorothrix sp.
GTTGCTGGTCAAACGGCTAGTAGCTTAAGGTCTGCTTTATAAATCAGCTCTTAGGCCACCGGACCCTGAGACCACCCAACCCTTGAAACCTTCCTCAGCATCAAGACCTGCAATATGACCCGCACCTTGTAACCAGCACCTTTCCAGGAGATTGCCATGAACCCTTTCCTCACAAATGCTGACCAGTCCTCTAACCTCGCTGGAGCGGCAGGCAAATCGAACCTGAACTCTCCCTACAAGCGTCTGGGAGAGCGGTTGCTAGCAGCGGGTCTGATCACCCGGTTTCAACTGGAAATGGCCCTTCAAGAGCAACTCTCCACCCGCAAGCGCCTGGGAGAAATTGTCGTGGCCAAGGGTTGGGTTGAGCCGGAAACCGTAGAAGGCATTGCCGCCGGTCGCCTGAGCATCCTATCCCGCAAATCCGTGCGATCGGAGCACAAAACCAAACTCTAGCAGCACTGAGACGGTCCAGAACTATCCTGGGAGACCGACCCTACACCCGAAGACTCACGCTGCAATCTTGCCCTAGACCTTGCCCAAAACAGCCAGGATCGGGCACTCTGTCGTAGAATTCAGACAGAGAAACCCAGCGTCGCGCCGACCTCCCTATGAATCAATTTGCCAGCGCTTTTACCCTATTTATGAGCCTATTGGTGGAGGCATTTCCCTTTTTGCTCATTGGGGTGTTTTTTTCCAGTGCGCTGCTTTTTTTTATCAACGAGCGGCGCTTAGCCCGGTTAATGCCCAAAAATCCCTTCCTTGGCGCAATTACCGGCAGTTTGTTTGGCTTTCTGTTTCCGGCCTGTGAGTGTGGCAACGTGCCCGTCGCGCGGCGTTTACTCCTCCAGGGGGTTCCCTCCCCCGTGGCGATCGGCTTCCTTCTGGCGGCCCCCACGGTCAACCCGATCGTCGTTTGGGCCACCTGGACCGCCTTCCGGGACCAACCGGAAATTGTCGTCCTGCGTGTGCTTTGCTCCCTGACCATTGCCATTATTCTCGCCTGCGTTTTCAGCGTCCAAAAAGACGTGCGGCCCCTGCTCCACCCCAACCTCGCCCAAGCCCTGCCCCAACCCAGCGACCAAACACGGGAGAAAACCCTCCTTGAAGGGGGCACCTTTTTGCTGGGCAACCAAATGACCTTTGAAGCCGCCGCCTACCAAGCCACCCTTGCCGCCGAGCCAGTTTTGCCCACCGCCCCCCTCGATCGCCTGCGGCTATTTTTAGACAATACCTTCCAAGAATTGCGGGATTTAGGCGGTGTTTTGGTCCTAGGCAGCGCGATCGCCGCCTGCATTCAAGTTTTTGTCCCCCGCGAAATTATCCTCAACCTCGGCCAAGATTCCGTCACCTCCATCATCGCCATGATGACCCTCGCAGGGGTTGTCTCCATCTGCTCCACCGTAGACTCCTTTTTTGCCCTCTCCTTTGCCGGAACCTTTACCAGTGGTTCCCTCCTTGCCTTTTTGGTCTACGGCCCCATGATTGACCTCAAGGCCGTGGGAATGATGCTGTCGGTGTTTAAGCCCCGTGTCATTCTCTATATGTTTCTGCTCATTACCCAATTGACGTTTTTAGCGGCTCTCATTGTTAATTTCAACTGGAGTTAACCGGTTATTCCATGGCTTCACCCCGTCGTCGATCGCGCCCCAACAGCAACCCCAGCCCCCGCTCCCCCTCTCGCCTCGGAGCTGCCCTCCTTCCCCTCCTCGATAGCCTCACCCTAGGCACCTGGGGAGTCCTCTTGCTGCGCTATTGGCAGAGCGGTGACCTAAACCTGTTGATTCACCCCGCCTACACCTGGTTAACCGTCTCCACGGGCTTTTTACTGGTCACCTTGGCAAGTCTGCGGGTTGTGCTCTGGGTAGGGCGACGATCGGAAAGCCTCCAGCACCTCAGCAGCATTCCCCGCGCAGGCGGCGCACTCCTACTGCTAGGGGTTGCTTTAGCGGGATTTTGGGTACCACCGAGGGTTTTTGCCAGTGATTTGGCCGTCGATCGCGAAGTTGCGGATTTTATGACCCTAGCCCGTCCCCAACCCCAAAGTTTTCGCCTTGCAGCTAAACCAGAGGATCGATCGATCGTGGACTGGGTGCGCACCCTCAATGTTTACCCCGAACCCGATGCCTACCAAGGCCAACCCGCCCAAGTCCAAGGCTTCGTCATCCACCCCCCCGAACTGCCAGACAACTACATCATCCTCGCCCGCTTTGTCATTACCTGCTGTGCCGCCGATGTCTACCCCGTCGGCCTACCGGTGCAACTCTCCAGCAGCCGCGCCAACTTTAACCCCGACTCTTGGCTAGACATTAAAGGCACAATGGGCAGCGCTGAATTTGAAGGCAATCGCAAACTCGTAATTTTGGCAGAAGAAGTCACACCCATCGAAGAACCAGACAATCCCTACGCTTTCTAGCGCCAATTCAGGATCCCAAACCAGGGCTTTAGAAGAATCGCGGTAGGGGTCGTGCCCCCGTGCCGACCCTCTTTGGCTCAAAACCAGGGCAACCATGGGGGGATT
The DNA here is from genome assembly GCA_049452395.1 of Prochlorothrix sp. GTDB lineage: Bacteria > Cyanobacteriota > Cyanobacteriia > Prochlorotrichales > Prochlorotrichaceae > Prochlorothrix. Next base: position 2,519 of record JBMTWK010000181.1, read on the forward strand.
GCCCCTACGGAATACAGATTTACAGGGATCGTAGGGGCGGATTTCCACCAAAAACCCTGTAATATCGCCGTTATTAACACAAACCCGCCCTCTTGGCGATCGATCTAAAAAAGGGCAGGTTTGTTGATTTTCGGGGTTAGTGTCCAGGATAGTCCCGTAAACCTGCCCCTACGGGGTGGGGTTAAATTTCAGAGTTAAAGTTGAGTTTTCCCTAAATTAGCGCTGTCTTGTCCTCACAGCAGCTCTGGTATTGCGCTTTGCTAGACTTAGCGGCCTGTCCAGCCAAAATACGGCTACCACTTTCATTAATGACCAAGGGATCACAACCGGGGGGAGCCGGAAAGGTTAGCGCCAGTGTGGCAGCAAGGGGAGGCGGAGCTTCAAATAAGAGACTGACAAAGCCGCCTTCTGCATGTTTAGCGATGAATTTAGCTTTTTCTTCAAATAAACGCCGCAGAACAACGGGATACAGTGGACTGGGAATCCCCAGTAAGGCCCAGCCTCGTGAGTCTTTGGCCCGTCGAAAGCGAAGGGTAGACCAGCGATCGGGCTGGGGACGAGGGGTCGCGAGGGTTGGAGGTTGCGGCGGGTTGTCCGTGGGAGGCGGGGCAGGATGATGGGCGGCGAGACGTGCAGGGGTGCTAAGGGTGCTATACTGAGGGCTGTACATAAGTACTAACTTAAAGTCAGAAATAAGCCGATTAAGTACAAGTATACTATAACAACACGGTAGGGGCAAACCCCCCGTGGTTGCCCTGGTCGGTGAATAAATTGGTAGGGGCAGGTTTACGGGACAATCCCAGATACCAACCCCAAAACTCAACAAACCTGCCCTCTTTTAGATCGATCGCCAAGAGGGCGGGTTTGGTTTAATCACTGCAACATCACAGGATTTCTGGCGAAAACCCGCCCCTACAAAAGATAAATCTAACTTTTCGTGGCTTTATCCTCAGATTTCGCCTCCAACGCCTCCAAACGACTGCGTAGATCTTGGTTTTGCTGCTTGAGTTGCTTCACCTCATCCTGAAGCCCCTTCACAGCTTGACGATCGCCCAGGCGACCCTCCACCGCCGCGATCGCCTCCTCCGCCGATCGCTTCGATCGACCATCCAAAGTCTGCTCCATCATCGTGGACAACAGCCCGATCGCCCCTGGGGTTTCCATCTGCCGCAATGCCCCAATTACCGCCATTTGCGTCAGGAAAAAGTCCTCCTGAGCCAAAACCGACAGCCGCTCTAGGATTCGCTCCACCGCAGGCGGCTCCTGCCCCGTAGAGATCGCCCCCAGTGCCCGAATGGCCGTCAATCGCAGAGCTTGAGGTACCCCCGGTACCGTATAGTTCAGCACCAGATCCAGCGCTTCCGGCACCGCCTTGAGGCGACTCAGCCCCCGCATTGCCCCAGAACGCACCATTTCATTCCAGCCTGCTCGTGTTTCCAGCACCGATCGCAGTAAATCTAAAATTTCCTGATCCTTAGTCTCTCCCTCTAAGGGAGTATCCGCAAAGGTTGCCAAGGTCGCGATCGCCGCCGCCTCCGTACCATAACTGGCATCCCCCACCGCTGCCACCTCATAAACCGCCTGGTAGGCTTCCAGGGTTTTGAAGCGGCCCAAAGCAGAAACTACCGTCGATCGTACCCAAGGATTACTGTCCTGAAGACCCACCAAAAGAGCCGTCTGGGCTTGGTTGAGCTTAATCCGACCGAGGCAACTGGCCACTTCCCGGCGTATACCCCAGAAGGCTTGCTCTTTTAGGGCTGTTTCTAGGATTTTCACGGCTTCTAAGCCACCTTTTTTGGCGATCGCCTCCGCCGCAAAAATACGGGCAACGGGATCCGGGTCGAGATTAAGCTGGGCCTTCAGGAGGGGTAGGGGGTAGTCTAGGCTAACGGTTTTGGGGATGGCATTGCCGGGATCAAAACTTACAAAGTCCGGCTTAGTGGCAAGAGGGAAATAGAAGTTTTGTTCTGCTTCATGGATCCGCACCGTAAAGATCTGCAACTGGGGCTGTTCCGCCGCATTTTTAGACGGATTCCGACTGAGATCCGGGGCAGATTTCACCGCAGCACCCAACTTAGGTAGGGTGGCCTTGGTGGTAGCTTTGGGGGCCGATTTTGAGGCCGACTTGGGTTCAGCACCCCAACCAAAGGCAATCGACACCGTTAAGTCAAACAGATCCTTACCCTTGTTCTCAGCCTTGGCCTGGGTCTGCTTAACGGTCACTTTTGCCAGATTACTCTCCTTATCCCAGCTATAGCTCACCTTATAGTCAGGATGTCCCCCCCGAAACACATACTGATCGAAAATGGGCAGCAGATTCCGCCCCGTCGCCTTCTCGATCGCCCGCAATAAATCCACCGTTTCCACAGTTTTATGGGCATTATCCTGCACAAAAGTTTGGATCCCAGCCCAAAACTCCTCTTCCCCTAAAATATGGCGCAGCAGGTGGTAAACACAGCCCCCTTTCTCGTAGAGGTGCCGATCGTAGAGTTCGATCGGCTCCCGATAGACATGGGTGACAATGGGGCGACGGTAGCGCGATCGGTCCTCATCCAAATAGCTCCGGAGAATATTGAGCTGGTAATAAGCCGCAGCCTCCGCGCCATACTCCTCATTAATCCACAAAGTCTCAGAATAGGTCGCCATCCCTTCCTTAAGCCACGCATGGGACCAGTGGCGAATCACCAGTAAGTCCCCAAACCACTGGTGCGCCAACTCATGGGCCACTAGGGTTTCCGATTGCAGGTCATCCAAGGTCGCCCGCTCATCCAACAAACAGCGATCGGTCAGCAGCGTGGTGGAAGTGTTTTCCATTCCCCCAAAAATAAAATCATCAACGCAAACCTGGGCATATTTGGGGAAAGGATAGTCATAGCCAAAGGTTTTGCTAAAAAATTCAATCATAGCTGGGGTTTTCCCCATGCTGCGGCGGGCATCCTCCTCCTGGCCCGCTTCCACATAATAGGTCACAGGCCGATCGCGCCAGCTATCCCGCAATTCCACAAACCGACCCACCGCCAAGGTCATTAAATAGGTCGGGTGAACCTGGGTTTGGGACCAGTGGTAAATCACACGATCGCCCTCGGTCACAGTTTCCAGCAACTCACCATTGGACACCGCCATAAACCCCTGGGGAACCGCTACCCGAATTTCAGAAGTCGCCAACTGTCCCGGATAGTCAAAACAGGGGAACCAATAGCGGGAGTCTTCATCTTCCCCCTGGGTCCAGGCTTGGACTGGTTTTTTGGGGTAATCGGGGCTGGGTTGGATAAAATATAGTCCCCGACGTGGGCGATCGAGGCGGTAGGCAATCACTAGCTCTAGGGCTTGGCCGCGCTCCGTGGGTTGGCTGAGCGCAATCTCCAGCCGTTCCCCGTCGTAGTCAAAAGCTTGGGCAACCCCTGCGATCGTCACGGCTACGATCGTCTGATTGACTGCATCCAAGCAAATCTGCTCAATTCCGCTCCGCACCGGAGTTAAACGTAGGGTACAGGTGCCTTCACAGGTGCAAGCTTCCAAATCCAAGCTCAGATCGAGGCGAATATGGTTAACCTGCCCAGGACGATCGGGACTGTAGTGGGGACGGGCACCGGGTAGCTCAAAGCCTCTGCTGCTACTGTCGTCGCGACGACCCTGACCCTGGACCAGTGCTGTTCCTTCGGCATGAGTTTCCAGTTCCCGATCCTGCTGGTCTATCCGTTGCTCAGCAAGATCCTGGTCGAGAAAACAGTGGTCAAACTGATCGAAAAGAGAATAGTCAAAAAGCTGCTGGTAAAAACTGCGGCGATAGTCTTGCATAAGAGATAGCGAGGATGAGTCAGCGATAAACGGGCAAGGGACAAATCAACAAGGGATGGCAACAAGGTTGACAGGGGGGCAGTCCGTCCGGTCGGGGTAATTCCCCCCTCGTGACCCTGGTTTCCCGATCGTCCCTAACCCTAGGATGGCATATTACA
>JBMTWK010000182.1:0-6471 GCA_049452395.1 Prochlorothrix sp.
CTCCACATACTGTAACCATTGTGTCAATAGCCTTCCAGATGCGCTTACCCTGCATCTCCACCAGCATCTTGGGCGGAAACGGCTTGACCAAATAGGCATCTCCCCCCTGCTTTAAAGCCCAATAACGATCGGACTCGCTAGACTGGGACGAACAAAAAAGCACACGAATATTTTGGGTTTGGGGTTGCCGTTTCAAGCGGCGACAAACTTCATAGCCGTTCAACTCCGGCATCAACACATCCAGGATAATAATCTCTGGACCAAAGCTACTAACCCGCTCCAAGGCTTGGAGGCCATCGCGGGCCGTTTGGACCTGAAAGCCCTGATCGGTCAGCAGTCCGGCCATCAAATGGCGCTGGGTACGACTATCTTCAACAACTAAGATGCGAGTCATGGTTCCTCTACTTTTGTCGGTGTAAGGATTGGCGAAGGGACCGGAGCTAAAGGGGCCATTGAAGGATCGGGGGGCGGGATAGCGCATAATCAATACAGGCACGAACACCGCCATAAACGCAGGCGTAACACCGCCATCCAGGCCGTGCTGTTGCTTTATTCAGGCATTGTGCAAAAAACCCGGTGATCTCAGGCCCGTCATCCGGCTGTGAAAGCCTCGGTATGAGCGGAGTTCCAGGTGAGCAGAGACCCCGTTACGGCTCCAGTCCTGCCTTCCACAGTAGGGGCCGATCGCGGGTTCGGCCTGAGGCAGAAGGTTCAATTTGGGTCTAGGACTTTAGTCCTGGGTAAAATGGGACTGAAGCAACTTGTGCCCTTCCGTAGAAACCCTTAAGTTAAACCCAGCCCTCCCACTCTTCATCCCGGTTAAGCATCCCGGTTAAGCAGCATGGTTAAACCGATGATTCGGACCCTTTTGGTTGATGATCAAAAACTGATTCGCCAGTGCCTCCGTGCTCTGCTGGCCAACGATTCCCAGATTGAAATTGTGGGGGAAGCAGCCAATGGGGCAGCGGCGATCGCCCAAGTAGAAGAGCTAGAACCGGATGTAGTCCTGATGGATATTTCCATGCCGGAGATGGATGGGGTAGAGGCAACACGGCACATTTGCGATCGCTTTGAGGCGGTCAAAGTCCTCATTCTCAGCATTGACGATGACGATGAATATGTGGCCCAAGCGTTACGCCACGGTGCAGCGGGCTATTTACTCAAGGATACCCCCGCAGAAGAGGTCGTTTTTGCCATTCAAGCCGTTTATAAGGGCTATACCCACCTAGGGCCGGGATTGGGTAAGAAAATCATCGCCCAGTTGCCGGATCCGGTGCTGCACTCCCCCCAGCGGTGGGCACAGCTCACCCCACGGGAGCAGGAAGTATTGGGCTTAATCGCCAAAGGGGCCAGTAATCGCGAAATTGCCGATGCTTTGTTTATTTCTGAGCGCACGGTGAAAAACCACGTCACCAGTATTTTGCACCGCTTGAATTTGCGAGATCGGACCCAGGCGGCTATTTTTGCCCATGCCACCCTAGAAGCCCTCAATTCTGCCCCTTAGGCTGGGCACAGGAATCCATCCTCCCCGATTTACACCCCTATAATGGCGGGGGTACTCTGGTTGCCGATCGGCCTCGATCGGCGTTGTTCAATGACTCCCTCCCCTACCCCCCCCGCCCCCCAACGCTGGCTCACCAGCCCCCAAAAAATTCGTTGGCGCTGGTCTTTACTCAATAGCCTCTGTTTTACGGTCTTTGCCAGCCTTTTTCTGTTGCTAGAAACCTGGATCAGCATGGGTGGCCTCATCCAGACCGACTCCCTCTGGCTTGCCACCCTGCTCGCCCCCGGTACCCTCATGGGCATTTGCCTCAGCCCGATCCAAGGTCTCTTTTTAAAGAAACTCATGCCCGCCCTCAAACTGGGGATTTGGATGGGGTTTTGCGTTTTAGCCAGCTTTTTAGGCAGTTTGATTTTCGTCCTAGCCTATTTCAGCTTCTATCTCCTCAATTATCTCAATCTCGACACGGTCTGGCAAAGGTTTCCCCCCTTGGCAATCCTGTTTCAGATCGGTGTACCCACCCTCTACGTCGCCCTTTTTGGCCTAACGATCGGCTTCACCTGGGGACTCGCCCAGTTCTGGGCATTCCGCTGGTCGGGCTATGAGGTGAAAGGATGGGTTTGGGCGAGTGTTTGGGGCCGTATGGCAGCATGGCTGATCGCAGCGGGTCAGTTGAGCATTATCCTGCTAATTTACGGTCTTTCAGCCAATTTCCTCACCGCGATCGCCCAAACCTCCCAAGTTTTGGCCATCATTGTCGCTGTGCTCCTGATCCTCCTCTTTGGCGTTGTCCTCAATCCCTGGGGGCTGGGGGGGTTGGCCTTTGGTTGGATGACGGGCCGCCTCCTCCAAGACTACAGCCGCCCTGACAACAGCCACCCCGACCCCTCCGATCCCCCAACAGAATCACAACCCTAGAGCAACTTAACGATCGAGACAGTCCCTCCATCTAAACCCACGTAGGGGCGGGTTTCTCCAAAAATATCGATTTCCCACCTTTTTAACTCAATCAGATCCACGTAGGGGCGGATTTCTCCAAAAATCTCAATTTCCCACAGCCAAATCTCAAAAACCCGCCCTCTTGTCGATCGATCGGTCTATTGCAAAGAGGGCGTGTTTGTATGCATTATTGGATTTGATCATGATTTCCCTGTGAAAACCCGCTCCTACGGGTATTATGCGTTTTTTTAGGTTGATTTTGAAGATTTATATGGAATACATACCATCAGAGTCCTTAAGCATAGTTAGAGCTGGCTATTGGTGGAAACTGGCGGCAAAGGGCTACAAAGCGATCGGCCAACTCAGGCCGCGCCCCCCAGTGTAAATGGACGTAAGACGCATGGAGATGGGGTAAACGCCAGCCTTCTGGGTGACTGGGGACAATGGCGTGGTCCGGTTGTGAGAGGTCGCCGAGGGTTTGAATTTGGAACAGATCCCGATCGTCGGGGGCAGAAGTACCAGAAGGACTCGCGGCCAGCCCTGAGGCAGGAGTGGGGTCAGAAACCCGATCGGCAGTCAGGTCAGGAATTAAAGCCTGCTGCTCTAAGCACTCCGGAGAATTGGCCAACAGCCAAGAAAGCTGCGATCGATGGAACTCATGGCCCCAAACCGTCTCCCCTTCCCCCAGAATACTGCTCTGACCTAGGGCGATCGCCCGCCGATACCCCAAGGTTAACCGCCGCTCCATGGTCACCGCTCCCGGAATCACCCCCACCATGCCGTGGCTCCGTCCCTCAAAGTCCACCAAATACCGACAGAGGTAAATTAGCCCCCCACACTCAGCATAGGTCGGTAATCCCTGCTCAATCAGGGTTTTTAAGGTCTTTAGTAGCTCAGACTGCGCCGCAAGCTGTGCTGCAAATAGTTCCGGAAAACCACCCCCCAAGTATATCCCCTGGGTTCCCGGCGGCAGAGGTTCCCCCGCCAAAGGACTCCAGGGCAGCAGCCGCGCCCCCGCCACCTGCAACAGGTCAAGGTTATCGGCATAGTAAAAGTTAAAGGCTTGGTCTTGGGCAACGGCGATCGCCGGTTGGGCCGCAGGGGAGGGCGGCAGGACAGAGTGGGGCGGCGGCAGGGGACAACTCAGCAGACGCTGGGGCGTAAGCAGGGGCCGCAGTTTCTCCCAATCAAAGCAGGTTTCGCCAATATCCGTGAGGCGATCGAGCACCTGGTCTAGATTACTCAACTCCCCCACCGGAACCAGCCCCAAATGGCGATCGGGGATAGTAATCTCAGCTTGGCGGCGCAAAACCCCTAAAATAGGCACTTGAATCCCGGTCAGGGCTTGACTCAGTAAACGGAGGTGCCGATCGCTCCCCACCCGGTTCAGCACCACACCCGCTAGGTAAATATGGGGGTCAAAGGTGCGGTAGCCCTGGACGATCGCCGCGATCGATCCCGACAAGTGACTACAATCCAAGACTAAAACCACGGGAATATTAAGCAAACGGGCGATATGGGCCGTACTGCCGTAGTCAGGGATTTTAAGTCGCCGCTGGTGGGCACTCCAGGCTGAATCTGTCCCATAATTAGAGGGCGGAGTCTCTACCCCATCAAAAAGTCCCATGACCCCTTCCACCAAAACATGGGCCGCGCTTTGGCTGTGGTATTGAAAACACGATCGCACATAGTCTTCACTGGTCAGCACGGGGTCAAGGTTGCGGCAAGGTCGCCCCGTAACATGGCGATGGAACATGGGGTCGATGTAGTCTGGCCCCACTTTGAAGGATTGGACAGTCGGCGGGTCTTCACCTTGGCGAAATTGGGATCCTCGGCAAAGGGCCGACAGAAGCGCAAGGGTAACCGTGGTTTTGCCGACTCCGCTCCGTTCTCCCGCAATAATCAGGGTCATAGGACGTTTAGCGATGAACTCCAAATCAAAGGCAGATCCTTTGGGCTATCCTACCGGTAATACGACACCTGTCGCTGAAATTATACCGTTCCTAAATTTTGGGCTGTGAACTTCCAGACTCCAGCCACCCCTTGCCCCAAGACTGCCCCCAGATTTCGTTAAACTATCAGCATTACAGTTAAACACCTGCTGAACACCTGCACGTTGGACCGGGAAACTCAAGCTATGTCCCCCACTTTGCCGCTTGGACTGACCTCAACAGTTACCCTTGAAGACTTTCTCCAACAAGCCAACCTAGAAGAATCGCCCGCTTGGGAATACCAGGATGGGGCTGTTATCCAAAAGCCAATGCCCAAATTTCGCCATTCTTTGCTTCAGCAGCGCCTCCTCCGTGCCCTAGAGGATCCCCAAGCCCAGTACCTTGCCCTGCCGGAGTTGCGATGTACCTTTGGGGGGCGATCGATCGTGCCGGATGTGGTGATGATTCGGTGCGATCGGGTGGCACTCAACGATCGGGGAGAGCCAGAGGATCAGTTTAACCAAGCGCCGGATTGGGCGATCGAGATCCTCTCCCCCGATCAAAGCAGCAATCGAGTTTTAGATAATCTTTTGCACTGTTTGCACCATGGCAGTCAATTGGGTTGGTTAGTGGATCCCGATGATTATTCTATTGTGGTCTTAACCCCACCCCACGCGATTCAGATTTGCCGGGGGGAGCAAATTCTAGCCGTTTTACCGGATTTATCCCTCAGAATAACCGCTCAAACTGTTTTTCAATGGTTAAAGCTTGGGGCATAGCGTATTAACCTGGGCTAGGTTCCATCATTAGGGGGCATTGGGAATGAGATCATTGCGGTAGGGGTCGCGCCCCCGTGCCGACCCGCTTCAGTCACTGGGGCCAGAATCGAGAGCCGGTTTTAGAAGCGAGTAGGAATACTCTATACTGGGGGGCCGTGTCTTGGGTTACAGGATCACCCCTGCCCCTCGACCCCTGGAGATTCTTTCCTAAAACTCTCCTGCCTGAAACCGCCCTGAAACTGCACCGCCATGGCCATCCCCCAACTACCCGCCCTCCCGCCTCACCTGCAAGACCTCAACCTCGACTTTACCCTCCCCGATCCCGAAGATGGGGAACTGTCGGAGCACGACTTTCATCACCATATCGATCAGGTTTGGCAGGTTTGCGATCGCTTTGATTTACAGACGGAAATTTGGCGGGGGCGGATTTTGCGGGCGCTGCGCGATCGAGAAAAAATGGGGGGAGACAGCCGGGGGATGGGCTTCGGCAATTGGCTAAAGGAGCGGGAAATTACCAAAAGTCGGGCCTATTCCTTGATTGAGCTAGCCAACAGCGCCGATCGGCTCCTGGACGAAGGCCACCTTGATCCAGAGACAATTAACCAATTCAGTAAGCGGGCCTTTGTGGAAGCGTCCCAGTCGTCTCCAGAAGTGCAAGAACTGATCGGCGATGCTGCCCGCCATGCTGCCCAGGAAGGCAAGCGGATTAACCGCCAGCAGGTTAAGCAACTTTCCGATGAATGGATGGCCATGACTTCCGATCTGTTGCCGGATGTGGTGCGGGAAAAAGCTGCGCACCATGAGTTACCCTCCAAGCACTTAGCGCCCCTGGTGCGGGAAATGGAAAAGCTACCGGCCAGCCACCAAGCCAGTATTCAGGCTGAAGTTGCGCAAAATCCCGATTTAGAAACCTTAAAGCAGATGACGACGGAAGCTCGCTATTTAGCCAAGTATTTGGAAGCAGCCGCCCATTTACGGACCCTCCACGACAGCGATATCCAGGTGGAACTGGCCCTAGAGGAGGCATTGCGGCTAGATTGTTTGAATTTGGCGGCGGATGCCTTGGCCCAAGCGGCCCAGGTCGAGCAGGCGATCGCCAAGTTTCACGGCAGTTGGAAGCGGTTGGGCAGTTTGAGCGATCGGCTCTTTGTGGAAAGCGGCACCAGTACGCCCCATTTACGATCGCTGCTGACCGCGTTGGGGCCATTAATGGGCGATCTGGTCCAGTTAGAACTGGGCAAAGTCCAAGATGGTCGCCGCATTTATCTCCAGGTGACAACGGAGGTGGAATGGGGACCGGAGCAGAGCGGGCCGATCGGGG
>JBMTWK010000183.1:0-6378 GCA_049452395.1 Prochlorothrix sp.
CACACGATCGGACCTTTCTCGCCGCCGCACCTGTGTTATAAAACAACGTATCTCTTCACAAAACATCGCAACCCCTGGCACCAAAGCGTTTTTGATGTTGCGATTTATATTGCGATTTCTAGCGTTTTCCTAAGAAAACCCCACGGGAGCTGGGGGCCAGCACAGTTTTGCAGTCGGGCCGTTCTTGGTCAATCCAGCTTAATCAGTAGATTACAGGCCAGAACCCCTGCATTTACGCCAGGAATGGGGTCTTCGATCGGGAAATTGCCCTGGAGATCGATCGTTGTAACATTCAGAATCCCCTTAATTCCTATCCCTCCCCCCCCCATGCAGATTCGGAAGCGAGAATGATAGGTTGACTTTGTTAACGCGGTTAGCATCCGGAAACCCTGCAACAAATCCTAACGTTGCTGTTAGTTTCCACCCCGATCGAGTTGGGACTCGATCGCAACTTAGCCGTAACCGTGGATTATTCGAGACCGATCGCTTCATGGCCCCTCCTGTTTTGCCCCCCCCCTTGCCCTCAACCCACCTCCCTACACCATTACCGTCCCTGGCTTTACCCTCCCTGGCTTTACCGTCACCAGCCTTACCCTTGCTCCCCCCCGCGCCCCAGCCTCCCTCAGCCCCTGCCCGCCCCCCCCTCGATCATCGCCCTCCCCGACTGCCCACACCCACGCGCTCCCTGTTCTGGCCGCTGTTGGGCCTGTTGTGGGGCATGGTGCTAGGGCCGATCGAACCCGCCTTTGGCCATGGTGCCCGGATTGACTACACCATTCAACCCCAAATCAATCTCGTGGCCCGCTACGACAGCGGCGAACCCATGGCCACCGCCGAGGTGACCATCTACAGCCCCGCCAACCCCACGGAACCCTGGCAAACCCTCACCACTGACCCAGAAGGACAGTTTAACTTTACCCCCGATCCCAGTCAGCCAGGGGAATGGGCTGTTAAGGTCCGCTCCGCAGGCCATGGCAGCGTTATCACCCTGAACCTTGGCAGTAGCGCCGGAAATACTGCCGACTCTGGCCCATCGGGCAGCGCTGGAGCAGACTCACCCCTGGTTTTTGCCAGTTCTGCCCCCCTGTCTTCCCCCAGACTGAGTTTTATCCAGCAAAGTGTACTGGTAGGTTCGGTGATTTGGGGATTTGTGGGCACGGGGTTCTATTTTGCGAGGAAATCCTAGGAATGCATGTGTCAGATGGGCTGTTACCCGCTCCAGTTTGCATTGGTGGCTATGGGTTAACGAGTTTGATCACGTGGGTTGTGCTGCGTCGCCTCGATCGTCGCCCCAATCCGAGCGCCGAAATTCCTAAAGCTTCGCTGTTAACCGCCGCTTTCTTTGTTTCCTCCTCCCTTTATATCCCCATTCCCCCCGTTAGCGTCCATTTAATCCTCAATGGTCTCCTGGGGGCTATCCTAGACCTGTATGCATTTCCCGCTATTTTAATTGGGTTACTGTTCCAAGCCCTCGTTTTTGGCCATGGGGGGCTGTCTACCCTAGGGGTCAATGCGCTGATTATGGGACTACCCGCGTTGATTGCGGCCCAGGTTTTTCGTTGGAGTTTGCCCGATCGCCAAGTCCCAGATCCGAAATATCGCTCTAAACTAGGGCTTTGTGGCTTTCTAGCGGCGGTTACTGGGGTCAGTCTTTCAGTTTTAAGCTTTTTTGGATTAATTCTATCCACAATCCCCTTGGGAGATGCGGGGCTTCAGGAACGCCAAGTGCTGTGGGGACTGTGCCTAGCCCATGTGCCCGTCATTGTCCTAGAGGGCGTGGTCACCAGCTTGGTGGTGCTTTTCCTCGATCGTGTCAAGCCCAGCCTCTTACCCAACCCCTACCGTTCCCGCTATACCAACTCTGTTAAGTAAAAGCACAAAACCAAAGCACAAAACCAAAGCACAAAACCAAGCCCTAGACCACCCTTTAAGCCGCTCTAAAGCATAAATAGGCTAATAAACTCACTATTTCCCCTATTAACCCACCCTGTACCCGCCCAGGACCAACCAGCGGCCCATTCTACCCTACAGCTTGCCCCGTGGCCCGCTCTTTAACCCACCCGCTAACCTATTCCTGAACCTGCTTCACCTCTGCCCGCATCCCTCAACCCATCCCCCCTGTCACATCCCGCCCTATGGGATTAAAACCGGCCAGTTTTGGTTTACAGTGGAAGCTTTGAGCACTGTTTGGGTACTGCCTATTCTGACTCTCCCCGTTGAGCGTCATTATTCCCTGATCGTTTCGATCTCTGTGGATCTCGTGTTATGTCCTTTGCCTTCGATCGCCACCTCCACCTCAACTCCCCCCTCCATCGCTGGGATCCGCGCCATAAAGTGCTGGGGCTAATGGCCTTAATCTTTGCCTTTGCCCTAGTGGAAGATTTAGCCTTGGTGCCGCCGATGTTGGCAGCAACCGCAATTCTCTACGGATTATCGCGGCTTCCCGTCTCTCTTTGGCGACAAAGGCTCCATTATCCGGGCTTTTTTATTGTTGGTGTCGTTGTTGTGCTGCCCTTGGTCTCTGGGGAAACGGTACTGGCACAGTGGGGACCGATCGCCCTATACTGGGAAGGAACAGAAGCTGCATTACTCATAATCAGTCGTTTTATCTCAATTTTAACCTTAAGCTTAATTTTATTATCCACAGGTTCGGTTTTACAAACCCTCCATGCCCTGCGCAGCTTGGGACTACCTCGGATCCTGGCAGATATGATGCTACTCTCCTATCGCTACCTTCAGGAGCTGGAAACTATGGCCCGCACGATGGGACAAGCTATGGTCCTGCGGGGCTATGGCCAGGGCGATCGGGGTCAGTCGGCCACCGTGGCCCATTTCCACACCGAAATCGCGGTCCCCACAGGAGCCTCTGCTGCACCGTCTCCGGCTGGCCCGTCCCCCCGATCGCCCCAGCCCCCCACCCCAGCCCCCCATCACGACAACCACAAGCAGCAGCATAAGCATCACCCTCACCCCTCGCCGCAACAATCCCAAATCCAACAACCCCAAACCCAGCAACCCCAAACCCGACTCCAGGCATGTCGCCGCTGGTGGCAATCAATCACCCAAATGGCAGCCCTCCTCGGTACCTTGCTCCTCCGCAGCTATGAGCAGTCTGAGCGGGTCTATCAGGCCATGATTTTACGGGGGTATGGTGCCTCACCCCGATCGACCCAGGGCGACTTGAGCAGTGCCATTCAGCGGGCGATCGGCTCCTCTGGCTCCCTCCTCACCGCCGATGCCCTCCCCCCAGACCCCGCCCGCCTCAGCCTCTCCCTCGCCCTCGCCCGTGCCCAGCCCCACCCTTGGCCCCCCGCCATCCTCGACTTTGGCGGACTGGTGGCCACCCTCGCCTTGGCCCTAGCCTTTATCCTCGCTTCCTGGCTCTAGCCCCGTTTCCTACCCCCCCCACTTCTCCCGTTCCCCGAAGGTCTCCCCATGTCTGCCACGCCTGCCATCGAAATCCACAATCTCACCTTTGCCTACGAGGGGCGATCGCTCACCCTCCACATTCCCCACCTCCAGGTCAACCGGGGCGATCGGGTCGGCATTGTGGGCTGCAATGGCGTGGGCAAAACGACGCTATTCCACCTCCTCTGTGGCTTGCTCCAGCCCTGCCAAGGCTATGCCAGTATTTTCCAAAATCCCGTCGTCCCCGGTGGCTTTTCCCCCGATGTCGGCTTTGTTTTCCAAAATCCCGACGATCAACTGTTTTCCCCCTCAGTTTGGGAAGAAGTGGCCTTTGGACCGGGCAACATGGGCCTAAGCTTGGAAGAAATTAGCCAGCGGGTCCACCGTGCCCTCACCTTTACCGGCACCGAAGCCCTACTCCATCTTCCCCCCCATCACCTATCGGGCGGACAAAAGCGCATGGTGGCGATCGCCAGCGTCCTCGCCCTAGAACCCCGATTAATGATCTACGACGAACCCAGCGCCAACCTAGACCTCAGGGCACGGCGGCGGCTGATTCAACTGCTCCAAGCATCGGGGGAAACCATGCTGGTGTCCTCCCATGACCTGGAACTGATTCGGGAGGTGTGCGATCGGGTGCTGGTGTTGGATCAGGGCCAAATCCAGGCCGATGGGGCAACGGTGGAGATTTTGGGCGATCTGGAACTGATGGAGCGCCATGGCCTAGAGGTGCCACCCTCCTTAGCCGTCAAAGCCCAGGGCGTGTCTATCGCGTCTCACTAGTAACGCAACAACTTTATCCCAAACCCCTCACCCTAAATCTCGCTCCCAGCACGGGCGAGGGACTTTGAGCACGCTTGCTCCCCTTCTACACCTCTGGGAGCAAGGGACCGGGGATGAGGGGTCACGTTAGTTGCCCATCGCGGTAGACCCCAGCAGCAGATCGCCACCCACTCGTAAGCCGTTTTCCCGCCGGAGCCGATCGCCCTAACAATCGCCATCCCATTTTGAAGCCGTTTTCCCGCCGGAGCCGATCGCCCTAACGATCTCCATCCCATTTTGAAAAAGAGTGGGCACCACCCCCCAAACCCCCCAAACCCCCCAAAGGCCCATGGACAGGGCACTTCAGTTGTAATATTTCTCAACCTTTCGAGATATTTCAGTTACAAAATCAGGCTCTAACCAGCATAATTACCCACCACAACCTCGATTCTGGGAAGAAATCTTGGAAATCTCCATAACTTCAGTGTTAGAAGCGATCCAGAAACCAAGTCTTCCCTTTAGAATGAAGCATTGGAAACCTGAGTCTAGGGAGGTTTCAGCGATCCACAGTGATTAAACTGAATCCCTTCACGGGGGGGAGTCCGTGGAGTCCTGTTTTTTAAGATGGGATTTCCCTTTCGTCTTGAGTCGAATTCTCCTTCCCTATGCAGGTCCAACCCCTAGTTCTAACATAAACGACGACTAGCCCTGGTTTTCGGGAAGAGCCACCGTTACTGGTCACCCCCTCACCCCTGGGATAGTCCTTTGCCCACCACCGAGGATGAAACGATGAATAAAGGAGAACTTGTTGATCAGGTTGCGGAAAAGGCTGGCGTAACCAAGAAACAAGCCGATGCAGTCATTAGTGCTGTTTTAGACGTGATTGTGGAGGCTGTGGCTAAGGATGACAAAGTGACCTTAGTGGGCTTTGGCTCCTTTGAGAAGCGGCACCGCAAGGCGCGGGAAGGGCGCAACCCCAAAACCCGATCGAAGATGCAGATCCCCGAAACCTACGTCCCCGCTTTTTCGGCTGGGAAACAGTTCAAAGAAAAAGTAGCAGAGGGCTAACCTTTGGTTGCACTCCGTCCTCACCATGGGGGCAACTTGGCCTGGGCTGCGGCTCAGGCTAACTGTTCTATTGAGGAAATTCTGGACTTTTCCGCCAGTATCAACCCCCTAGGCCCGCCAAGGTCCGCGATCGCCGCGCTACAGGAGAATCTCAGCCAACTCCACGCCTATCCCGACCCCAGTTACCGCAGTCTCTGCCAAAGCTTGGCCCAGTTCCATGGCCTGGATCCAGACTGGGTATTACCGGGGAATGGGGCGGCGGAACTGCTGACCTGGGCCGCGCGGGACTTGGTTGCAGCGGCAGAGCCTACTTGGGTTTTAGCCCCTGGGTTCCGGGACTATGGCCGTGCCTTGGCGGCCTTTGGGGGAACTGTGCGATCGCTGCTGCTTCCGGTTTGCGCCGATCGGGCTGAGAACCTTGCGGCTAATCGTGATCATCCTGCGGCTGATGGTTTTGCCGATCGCCCCAACACTGCCCACGCCTCCAAGCCCAGCAGCCCCAACCCCAGTAGCCCTAACCCCTCCCACCCAACGCCCTGGACAACCCCCCAGCAGCCTCTCCCCCTCCCCCCCCGAACCGGGACCATTTTTAGTCAATACACCCCACAACCCCACCGGCCTCCTGTTGGACTGCCAACCGCTGCGATCGTGGCTGGAAACGGGAGCCTTGGTGGTGGTGGATGAAGCCTTTTTAGACTTTTTGCCCCAGGGCGATCGCCACAGTTGCATCCCTTGGCTGGCCCAATTCCCCAACTTAGTCGTCATCCGCTCCCTGACCAAGTTCTATAGTGTGCCGGGACTGCGGCTGGGCTATGCCTTGGGGCACCCCGATCGACTGCGGCGCTGGCAGCAATGGCGCGATCCTTGGTCTGTGAATAGCTTGGCGGCAGCAGTGGGCACTGTAGTGGTCCAAGATCGGGACTTTCAGGCCAAAACCTGGGCTTGGTTACCCCCAGCCCGCGATCGGCTCTTCCAAGGTCTCCACAGCATACCGGGCCTTGTTCCCTATCCCGGTGCGGTCAATTTTCTGCTGGTGCACTGCGAGGCTGGTGCTACGGTGGCACGATCGGTGCTTGATCTCCAGGCCAAGCTCCTCTGCCAGCACCGCATTTTAATTCGGGATTGCCTCAGTTTTCCGGA
>JBMTWK010000184.1:0-6376 GCA_049452395.1 Prochlorothrix sp.
GGAGAAACCTGCCCCTACGGAGGTTGGGTAGAGGTTGGGTGAAAGGGCTAGACTGCGGCATAGGTTTGGTGATAGGCATCGATCGCCGCTAATAGCCGATCGAACACCGCCTCATCGGTATAGGGATTGAGTAATACAGCCTTAAGCCAGAGACTGCCACGATATCGAGGTAAAGAGAGGAAAATTTGATGCTCTTGCAGCAAAAATCGCTGTAAACCCTGGTTCCACTGATCCCAGCCCTGGGGATCTAACTGCGGCGGCTCTCCCCGAAAGCAGAGAATATTCATTTCCGGCTCACTGGCCAAATTTAGGAACGATCGCCGCAGTAAACCCGCCTTAAAATATTCCATGCGGTGATAACTCGCTGTAATTAGGGCACCATAGCCCGATCGGCCTAAATGCTGGAGAGAAAGCCAGAGCTTGAGAATATCGGGGTGGCGAGTGCCCTGAACAGATAGTTCGCCTAAATTGGTCACATCCCCACTCTCCGCCATATAGGGCGCACCAACTCGAAAAGCCGTATCTAAATGCTCCATCTTGCGAAACAGAACTGCGGCACAGGTTTTAGTGACGTAAAGCCACTTTTGCGGGTTAAACGTCACAGAATCCGCAGCTTCAATGCCCTGGAGGCGATGCCGCTCCCGATCGCAAAAAACCAGCGCCCCCCCATAGGCCGCATCCACATGGAACCAGAGATGATGGCTGTGGGCAAAGGTCGCCAGGTCTGCTAGGAGGTCAATATTCCCCGTGACCGTCGTGCCTGCCGTGGCAATGAGGGCAAAGGGCCGCTGTCCTGCGGTTATGGCGCTATGGAACTTAGTTTTGAGGTCTGCTAAATCCAGTTGGCTCCGATCGTTCACAGCCACCGCAACCACGCCATCCACCCCCAGCCCCGTCACCATCGCCGCTTTCTGCCAAGAGGTATGGGCCACTTCCGACGCAAAAATCACCGGCTGACCCGGACGATCGGCCCCTAAACCAGTCCCTAGGGACCATTGCGCCAACCCCCCCTGCATCACTCCCCCTAGCTTCACATTACGGGCCACCGTCAGCGCCTGTAAATTGGCTAACGTCCCGCCACTCAGCAGCAGCCCCCCCGCCTCCGCCCCCAGACCAAACAACTCCGCCAGCGATCGCAGCACCTCCGGCTCCAGCCGCGAAAAAACCGGCGACATCTCCACACTCAACATATTGTTATTGAGCGCTGCGGTAATCCAGTCCCCCAAAATCGACACCGTAGTCGCGGGGGGATCCATGTGGCCCAAATAGCCGGGATGGGCGGGATTCATGGATCCGGCGATCGCGGTGTGGAGGTACGGCAACAGGGACGCAAAATCCCGGCCTTGGTCCGGCAGGGGCGGGGTTGCCACGAGCTGCGCAAGCTCCGGGGGAGGAGACGGTAAGGGAGCAAGGGCAGCGGCGTGGCTAAGGTGGTGGAGAATGAGGTCAAGGCTGGCCTGGAACAGGGGCCGTAGGCTGTCAAAATTGTGGCCCCAGGGATCGACAAAGGCCGCTGCGGGCAGGTTGGGCAACTCCAGGGCATCCGGCAGGTTGGGCAATTCCGGGAAATCCGGCAGGTTGGGGGCAAGGGAGGCAGGATCGATCGCGCCAGAACAAGGGGACATACAGGATCACAATGAACTGGCTCCAACCATAAAAAAAAGGGGCTGCAATCGCAACACCTTTCAAGTTAGATCGTCTCGATCAATTCCGATTAATCCAGATCTTGGGGGACCAAGCCTTCGGATAGCGGGGGGGTCGGTTGCAGCAGGAGCCAACACAGCAGCGGCATCAGGATCAGGCTGCTACAAAAAACGGCTGCGCAGAATAATAGGGCGTTTACAAGTTCAAGTTCCATGATCTTGTCCTCATTCAGATCGTCGAAGGGTCAATTCCTGAGCAGCGTCAGGGTCAGGACCAAGGTGAGATGGACCCCAGAAGCTGGGGCTAGGAGAGACCTAGGTGGGACACCCTCGATAGGTGAGCGAAGCAGGAGCAACGGACACGATCGCAGGATCGTGATGCACGATCGTCAGCGTGCCGCGATATTTAGTCACCGTGAAATAAGGGCAGACCAAAGCCGCCGCTTCGTAGCGCTGACCACGGAAAGTACAGGTCACAGGGTTCGCCTCCAAACAGAACTGTATCGGGTGAATGGGGCGCGTTCCTTCGGAATTTAAAGTTTTGATAATTAGAGGGGTTTTTCCTACTTCCGTCTCCCCCAACCAGTGAGTGCTCAGGCGGGTTAAGATTAGGAGAGATGAACGTTTCTGTAGCTATTGTTACAAAATACCTCGATCGCGTCAAGGGGCTAGGGGTCACAAAACTGTAAACTTTTCCTAAGTGTCCCCTCGCCCGATCGTCGGTATCCCGGTTTGGATCCCGATCGGCCCCCGTCGCGATTGCCTGGATCCCAGACCCTATCCCGATCGGCCCCAGCCACGATCGCCGCTGTTCCTGACTTGCTGGTCTCTGTTCACTATGGTTCCCTCTGCAACCTTGCCCCCTTGGGTGAAACCCCTGGTCCTTTATTTGGTGCTCACCCTCTTGGCAGCGGTGATGCTCCTGCCCTTGCTGTGGTTGGTCAGCACCGCCCTCAAGTCCCCCAGCGAAAACATCTTCGCCTTCCCCCCCCAACTCCTGCCCCAACAACCGACCCTCAGCAATTTCCAGCGGGTGTGGGAGATTGAACCCCTCTTTGGCCGTTACTTTCTCAACAGCACGATCGTCGCAGCCCTGACAGTGCTGTTCAACGTCGTCTTTTGCTCCCTCGCGGCCTATCCCCTCGCCCGCCTCACCTTTCCCGGTCGCGACCTGATGTTTGCCCTCATCGTCGCCACCATCATGATTCCCTTCCAAATCGTGATGATTCCCCTCTATATCCTGGTTTTCCGGCTGGGATTGCTCAATAGCTATTGGGGCATGGTGCTACCGTCCCTTGCCTCAGCCTTTGGCATTTTTTTGATGCGCCAAGCCTTTCAGGGAGTACCCAAGGAACTGGAGGAGGCGGCCCGGATGGATGGCTGCTCAGAGTTGGGCATTTGGTGGCATGTCATGTTACCTGCGGTGCGTCCCGCCACCATTACCCTGGCCCTCTTTGTCTTCATTGGCGCTTGGGGCGACTTTCTCTGGCCCCTGATCGTCCTGCGGGATCCAGAAATGTATACCCTGCCCCTCGGGGTGGCCACCTTAGCCAGCAGCCTGTCGCGGGATGAGCGCTTGGTGGCAGCGGGGTCGGTCCTGTCGATTTTGCCGATCGTCCTCGTCTTTATCTTTCTTCAGCGCTACATTCTCCCAACCCAAAGTGGCAGCGGCCTCAAAGGCTAAGGGGTCTTTGATTTGGGGGTGGCCATGAGGGCGGTGAGGGCCATCCCGGCATGGACCGTGCTTAACTCCCGAAACGGTTGCAGCAGCAGATCGATCGCCACCAGGGGAAATAAAATTGCCTCCAAGGGCAGCTCTAGAAGGCTGAGCACCGGCACCAGCAGCAGGATCAAGTCATCCCCGCCCGTCGCCGTAGAACTGGCAGTGCTACAGAGGGCAACCCCTGAAATAATCACCATTAAGTCCGTAAAACTGAGGACTTGATTGTACAGGCCCGCAATAAAAAAGACGACCGAAACCAGATAGACAAACGACCCCACACGAAACATGGTAATGGCAGTGGGAATCACCAAATCAACGGTTTCCCGATCGAAGCCCAAAGCCCCCTTAAACGCAATAATACTGGAGGGAATTGCCGTAACCCCATCCTGACTGGACAGCACCAAAAGGCTCGATTCCCCCAGGGCCGACATCACCGTAGACAGGGGCAGCCGCGATCGTCGCCAAATCACCAGCACACTAATCACAGAGGTCAGGCAAAAGAACAGCATCAACGTTGTGATGAAGTTGCGCATGGCCATAAAGTCAGACAATTTGGAGCGTTGGGCAATGCTAGCCACTTGGATGCAGAGGCCAAAGGGAACAAACAAGCCCACCCAATCTGTGATTTGGGTCATCACCTCGTAAACCTGTTCTAAGAGGCTGGGCAAAAATGCATCCTTCAAAGCCCGACTCCAACCCAACGCCAAGCCAAACAACAGCGCAAAACAAACAACTTGAATAGACTGAGTATCATCGGTCAGAGCCGCAAAAATATTATCGGGAATGATACTCGCGAAGAAACCCACCAAGGTCATTGGCTTGGCATCGGCAAAGTTGTCAGACAAAAAATTCAGCCGCAAGGGCTGCTCACGCTGACTAATCAACCCCCCCAGTTGCCGCAGGCTAGAATTATCTAGATCCTGGCCCACCTCTAAAAACAAACTCGCAGCAGAGATGGACACAAAGGTAGTCACCAAACTAGCCAGACTGAAAAACGCAATGCTTTGCAGTTTGGTCTGAAAGTTCCCCTGCCGCCAGAATTGGGACACCGCCAGAATTAAGCTGGTCATCATGATGGGCAAGGCCCACATTTTGAGGAGATTGAAATAGGTATCGCCCCAGGGTTCAAGACTGCTGATCCAATCAGGCTTCAGGAAATATAGGGCAAGGCCAACGAGAACACTACCCACTAGCACTCCATAGCTCTGGAAGAGGTCTAACAGTAGAGTCCAGCGGTTTGTTGTCTGATTTGACATGTCAAGCCATCAAAAGCGGTTAAAAATTTTGACAGGCTCCTGAAGCCAGGGAGTGCAACCAGGAGATCAACACAGTATCCGACCTTGGTAACAGTGCCCAAGCCAAGACTGGGAGCAACAGGGGAACGGTCCCTAAGACCCCTAAGGTGCCAAGGGCGTGAGGTCAGAGTCTACGGTATCGGGGGATTCTGGGGGATCGATCGGCTGGGGAGGCAGCGATCGCGCCACAATCAGGGTCGCGGCAATGCTGAGGTTGAGGGTACAAAGGCTGCGCAGGGGGTTGAGGAGGGGATCCACCGCAATCAGGAGGATCAAAACGGACTCCAAAGGGAGATTCAAGGGAGTCAGCACAAAGGTGAGGGTTGAGAGGGTAGCAATGCTCGTAGAGCCGCTGCTCGCAATGCCCGCCAGGACAGATCCCAACAAAATCGTAGCGACCCCCTGGACCGTCAGCGGTTTTTCATACAGTTGAACCACAAACACACTAGCCATGGTGAAATAGCTAATTTGGCCAAAGCGCCCCACCATGATCGACAACGGCAGAATAATATTACTGGCCTGAAGATCACAGCGGAAGGTCCGGGTTAGGGTGTTGGTCGCAATGGGGATCGAAGCCAGGGCATTACTGGTCGCCAAGGTCACAAGACTGGCCTCTTGGAAGGCTTTGATAACCCCATAGAGGGAGCGATCTGTCGCTTGGGCCATCACCAAGGACCCCACCAAAAACAGCATCACAAAGACAATGGAGCTAGAAAAGACAAACTTGGACATCAAGCGCAGGGCATCCAGTCCCGTGTCCGCCACCTGACTCGCAATGAGGCTGAGTAATCCCAAAGGCAAAAAGAGAATCAACCAGTCAATCAGTTTGCCAAAGGAGCGGTAAATATTGTCTAACAGCTCAAAGACAGGATCTGAAACCTGCTTGTGGCGGTAAGAAACACCGAGGGAAACCCCAAACAGCAGCGCTGCACAGAGAACTTGCAAAACATTGCCGCTACTGAGGGCCTCAAAGATATTTTCAGGCACAATCTCCAAGACAAAGGTAGCCAGGGGGTCAGGACTGGGGAGGCTGACGATCGGCTTAAGCAAGGGAATTTCCATATCTAGGGCGGAGTTATCCAAAATGAGGATCCCTAGTTTTTGGAGCGTGCCCGTATCCAGGTAGCGCCCCGGCCCAAAGATGGAGGTCATGAAAAACCCGCTGAAGCTGACGACCGCCATGGTGGCCGCAAAGGTTTGGAGAATGCCCACCAAGTAGATCTTATAGTTGGAGCGCGAGACCAAAACAGAAATGCTGAGGACGATGCCGGAAATTAAAATCGGCAACACACACATTTTGAGCAGAGACAGGTAGAGCTGGCCGATCGGGTCCAGACTTTTACCCAATTCGGGACTTTGGACCCCCACAACAATGCCAATGGTCAAAGCAAACAGCAACGCCCAAGGACTGCGGAGAAAGCTGCGCAGTTGCTTGAGGGAAAAGGGAGAGGCATGAGTCATAGAACTGGGGATAGCAAACAGGAATGACCTTGGGTTTCACGCAAAACAGCAGTCACTGCATCAGCGCTCATCGGACGATGAAATAAAAATCCCTGGGCCGTGTGACATTGAATCGACTTCAAAAATTGGGCTTGTTCAGGCTGTTCCACACCCTCAGCAATCAGATCTAACCCTAGGCTACGCCCCAAGGTCACGATCGCAGCTTAGTGGTGCAGAAAACTCTGTAGCGTAGTGAGGGCAGAGGTTTGAGGCAA
>JBMTWK010000185.1:0-6367 GCA_049452395.1 Prochlorothrix sp.
CGCAGTGAATACATAGGGGGTTGGATAACAGGGGGGCAAGGTCAGGGGGAGAAAGGGGTTGACCCACGGATTACGACAGCACAAGTCACCATGGATCACTGAATCAAACAGCTTAAAACGTGCAGCTCAGGGCAGCAAGTATCAGTCGGACCGGAGAGCAGACAACAGAGAGCAGACAACAGCCATAGGCCCGCAGCCCAAGGGCAGGCTAGGCTTAGGAGCAGAGCTAGGCTTAGGGGCAGGGGCTGCTGAGGATGTGACTGAGGATTATGACTGTTGTGTAGGGGACGATCGTGCAGGGGACCGATGCTGAATTTAGCGATCGCCCTTAGAAGCCCAAGCCCGATCGGCGGGTGAAGACTCGCTCTAGCTGTTTAAAGTTTTCTAGCACCCGACCTGTACCTAGGACAACACAGCTTAAAGGATCGGTGGCGACGTGGGTGACAATGCCAGTTTCGTGGCTAATCAGGGTATCCAACCCCTTGAGCAGAGCGCCACCCCCCGCCAACATAATGCCCCGATCGATAATGTCTGCGGCCAGTTCCGGCGGAGTCCGTTCCAGGGTCCGCTTAACGGCTTCCACAATCACCGACAGCGGCTCGGACATACTTTCCCGGATTTCTGGTCCCTTAATGGTCACCGTCCGGGGCAGACCGGACAGCAAGTGAAGACCCCGCACTTCTAAGATCGCCTCATCAATCTCGGAGGTGGGATAGGCGGAGCCAATGTGAATTTTAATTTCTTCGGCAGTTCGTTCCCCAATCACCAGGTTGTGGACTTTTTTCATGTATTGGGTGATGGAGTCGCTCAGTTCGTCCCCGGCCACCCGGACGGATTCACTGAGCACAATGCCTTGCAGGCTGAGCACGGCCACTTCAGTGGTGCCGCCCCCGATGTCAATCACCATGTTACCCGTCGGTTCTGCTACGGGTAGACCGGCTCCGATCGCCGCCGCCACCGGCTCATCGACCAGAAACACCTCCCGCGCCCCTGCCTCACGGGCGGCATCCTCCACGGCCCGCTTTTCAACACCCGTCACACCGCTGGGAATCCCGATGACAATCCGAGGTGCAACCAAGGTTCGGCCTTCATGGACGCGGCGGATGAAGTGCTTGAGCATCATCTCGGCTTTATCGAAGTCGGCAATGACTCCATCCCGCAGGGGCCGCTCGGCCACAATATTACCGGGGGTCCGCCCCAGCATTTTTTTGGCATCTTCACCCACGGCTAGCGGAATGTTCCGATCCTGGTCAATGGCAACCACGGAAGGTTCCTGGAGCACAATGCCCTTTCCGGCCACATAGACCAAGGTGTTGGCAGTGCCCAGATCAATTCCCATATCCCGTGAAAAGGATAAGCGCTTCAAGATACTCACAGACTGTTACGCCCCTAAAACTGTATCGATGGCTCGGTCAATGGCTCAGTGAACCGGTAACTGGCTGCACCAGGAAGAAAACTGCGGGGGCAGGGTCTTGGCCTGAAACAGGGTCAACTACCGACGGTAATGTAGGTCTGCGGGGTCTGGATGGCTCTTGGGTGGAGCGCGGTAGACGGGTCCGAAGGTACATCCCGTGAGGAGGTCATGCGCGGGTTTTGTCGTTGCTCTAGGACCGATCGCGGGGTCACGCCACAGGGGCGAACTTCAAGATCGGTAGACAGCGAACGTCAAATCAAAGGCTGCACCCTTTAGCATGATTATCGTGTGGATTTTATTACGTTTTCTATCGACCGTCTAGGGGAGACAACCCTACTTTCTCTTGACGGGGCTGTTTGCTCCAGGTGCGCCAAGGCAGGCAGCAAGGTGATGATTTGGGTAAGGCTCCAGGGGTGGGCGGTGGGGTGCGTTACAATTTCTACGGTTGCTGTTGGGAGGTGCTGGGGCAGCTCAGATGGCCTCAGGCTCCTGCGGGAATCGGCTGTTGTGTAGTCCGGGAGGATTGAGTCATGGGCCTCAATGTGGTGCACCTAGTGGGCCGAGCCGGTCGGGATCCAGAGGTGAAATATTTTGAGTCGGGAGGGGTGGTCTGTAACTTCACACTGGCGGTCAATCGCCGCAGCCGAGACAGTGAGCCAGATTGGTTTGATATTGAGGTGTGGGATCGCACCGCCCAGGTGGCGGCGGATTATGTCCGGAAGGGCAGTTTAGTGGGCATTACGGGAACCCTGCGGTTCGATCGCTGGACCGATCGCAATACGGGCACACCCCGATCGAAGCCCGTTATTCGGGTGACCCAACTCGATCTACTCGGCTCCAAGCGGGATAATGATCCTGGCCAAATGCCCAGTGCAGATGATGGGTTCTAGGGAAGTCCAGTCCTTGGGCATAACTGGTCCTGAGGCATAAAAAAGTGGCCCAGGCCATGAAGCAAGGTGCCAGTCTTCGTAAACATTTACAACAGGTGTAGAGACTGCTGGTAGCCTAAGGCTGCAAAGATTAGGATGAAGCTTCTGGGGTAACCATTCAGGGGGTCACGGAAGAATGCGGGTTTCAGGCTCTGAAAATCCTGGATTGGTATGGTTTGAGCTGCTTCGGACTCCGATCGAAGGGCTGAAACCCTACTAACTTCGTAGACCCCTGAATAGTTACGCTTCTGGGTTTACAGAATGTCGCCCAAAATCCCGACAAGTTTTGTAAACCAGTGACTCTTTCCCTTAAAGTCTTCTATATGTCGCTATTTTTTGCTAGGTCGTCATTCTAGTTTTTGATAATGAGCCAAGACGTAAAACCCGATAAATCCAAGGTTGCAGGCGAGACTGAAGGTACTTCAGCATCTACGGAACTGCAAGAAATGCTTGAGCAGGTCACAAGCATTCTTTCCTTCGATCGTTTACAGGAGTTCTTCGATCGCTACAAGCCCATCATCACGACGGTTCTCTTTGTCCTCCTCGGCATCTTTGCCCTCAAGATCGTCTTTGCTGTCTTGGAAGTGGTGAACCAAATCCCGCTATTGGCTCCCTTCTTTGAGCTGGTGGGCATGACCTATGCCGCTTGGTTCTGCTATCGCTATATCTGGAAAGCAGAAAACCGCAGCGAACTGAAGGACTACTGGAACTCCCTCATTGAGCAGGTAACCGGTAAAGGGGCCGCCTAATTGGCGGGAATTGTGCTCTACGCTCAGTAGCGCCAACCCCCTAGGGAACGCTCTGATTTCTCTGGATCTATCCCAGGGCGATCGGGGCGTTTTTCTGTTGGGTGCTCTTTCAATTTGGGCTAGGGCTGTGGGACAGGGTTTGGATCGGGGTGCCACACAGTTGTTGAAACAGGGACTCTCACAAAAGAGGGCCACCCCGAAGAGTGACCCGTGAGTGACCTGGAGTGGCCTATGTTATCGCTGGGGGGATGAGCCAGATCGAGGCTTAAGCCTACTGCACCGCAGCAGCCCGAACAGCCGCCGCTTCATCGGGGTGGATGCCCAGACGGGTCAGGTTGATTCGGCCCTTATTGTCAATTTCGCGAACCTTAACAACCACCTGATCGCCGACGGCAACCTCATCCTCCACCTTGCCCACCCGGTAGTCGGCCAATTGGGAGATGTGGATCATGCCCTCTTTGCCGGGAAGGAACTCCACAAACGCCCCGATCGGAATAATCCGCGTCACCCGACCGAGGTAAACATCCCCTGCATTGAGCTTCTTCGTAATGCCCTCAATCATCATTTGGGCACGCTTGGCCTTAGCCGGATCCATCGAAGAAATGGTCACCATACCATCATCCTCAATGTCCACCTTGGCCCCGGTTTGCTCCGTAATGCCCTTAATCGTCTTGCCGCCCGGTCCAATCACCATACCAATGAGGTCCGGATCAATGCGGAAGCTGATCAGGCGGGGCGCGTAGGGCGACAGCTCGGTGCGGGGCTGGGGCAGTGTAGCCAGCATTTTCTCCAGGATATGGAGGCGGGCAGGGCGGGCCTGCTTAATGGCATCGGCGATCACGGACAGAGCCAGCCCGGTGATCTTCATGTCCATTTGCAGGGCGGTGATGCCGCTGTCGGTCCCGGCCACCTTAAAGTCCATATCGCCCAAAAAGTCTTCGATTCCCTGGATATCGGTGAGAATTCGCACCTCTTCGCCTTCGCGGATTAGGCCCATGGCGGCTCCGCTAACGGGCTTGCGCAGGGGAACACCCGCATCCATGAGGGCCAGGGTAGAGCCACAGACGGAACCCATAGAGGTGGAACCGTTGGAGGACAGCACTTCCGAGACGACCCGAATCACGTAGGGGAAAGCCTGTTGGTCCGGCAAAACGGGCATGATCGCCCGCTCAGCCAGAGCACCGTGGCCAATTTCGCGGCGACCGGGGGAGCGCATGGGTTTGGTCTCCGCCACGGAGTAGGGGGGCATGTTGTAGTGGTGGAGGTAGCGCTTTTGGCCGTCGGGGTGGAGATCATCCAGTTCCTGGGCATCGCCGGGAGTGCCAAGGGTGACGATCGACATCACCTGGGTTAGCCCCCGCTGGAAGAGGCCACAGCCATGGACCCGCTTGGGCAGAATGCCCACCTGGCAGGAAATGGGGCGGACTTCGTCCAGTTTGCGACCATCGACCCGCACCCCTTCGGTGATGATCTGCGATCGCATCAAAGTTTTGGTCAACCCCTTAAAGGTGTTGCCGAGGAGCTTGCTATCCGCTGCGATTTGCACCTGAACCGGGTTCTCTTCGGCCAAGGCTGCAATATCTTCGGCCAGACTGTCCTTAACGGCATCAAGGGCCTTATCGCGGCTGGCTTTGTCGAGATCGTGCTGCTTGAGGATCGCCTTAATGGACTCCGTGCATTTTTCCTCAATGAACTGCGCCACGGTGGGATCGGTCTCCGGCGGCTCTGCGACCACCCGCTCAATGCCCAACTCGGCCAGCAGTTGGTTTTGGGCCTTGATTAAATCCTGTACGGCTTCGTAACCGAACTCGATCGCCTCAATCACATCTTGCTCCGGTAGCTCATTGGCTCCGGCTTCCACCATAATCACACCATCGCTGGATCCCGCCACAACAAGATCCAAGTCACCCGACTCGATTTCGGCATAGGTCGGATTAATGATAAAGTCATCTCCAACCAGGCCCACACGCACCGCCGCCATGGGGCCATTAAAGGGAATCCGAGCCAACAGCGTGGCAAAGGAAGCCCCGGTTACGGCCAGAACATCGGGGGGAACCCGCTCGTCCATGGACAGGGTGGTGGCAACAATCTGGATATCGTCCCGCAGCCACTGGGGAAAGAGGGGGCGCATGGGCCGATCGATCAGCCGTCCCGTCAAAATCGCCTTCTCAGGGGGACGGCCTTCCCGCCGCAAAAACCCTCCCGGAATGCGACCCCCGGCATACATCCGCTCTTCGTAATCCACCAACAGGGGTAAAAAGTCGATTCCTTCCCGGCCTACACCCATGGTCGCAGTGACCAGGACTGCGGTTTCTCCTGATTGAATGAGGACACAACCTCCGGCCTGTGGAGCGAGTAGGCCGGTTCTGAGCCGAATATCCCGACCATCAAAGGATATCGACTTATCAAATTCTTGCATGGATTTTCTTCCCTACGTTTAGTCACTTTTTACTTGCTTTCTGTGGCAATCCTATCATTAGATCCCCTGGAAAATGCGCCTGGGTATCCCACAGTAGAAGCGTACTAGATCCTGGGGGTGGTAGGGGCGATCGAAGCCGCAGTAAATTGGCTTGAACGTGGGGGGATTGTCCTCGATCGGGCTAAAACAGGCCATAAACCATCAGAGTTGACCTTGCCCAGAACTCCCCGGAAATGACATGTAATATTACAATCCTTAAACTTTTGAATTGCAGTCCTTGCGCGGGTTGACCCCTAGGGTAGACTGAAAGCTGTGCTAATCGTCACTTGGAGCGATTAATCAATGTCTCATAAGGTTAAGATTTACGACACCTGCATCGGGTGCACTCAGTGTGTCCGGGCGTGTCCCTTAGACGTTCTTGAAATGGTCCCTTGGGACGGTTGCAAGGCGAGTCAAATTGCGTCTTCACCGCGTACAGAAGACTGTGTTGGCTGCAAGCGTTGCGAAACGGCTTGCCCCACAGACTTCCTCAGCATCCGGGTTTACCTAGGAGCTGAGACCACCCGTAGCATGGGTCTGGCGTACTAGGTTCGCAGTCTGTCCTTGAACGGTCTGCCGGTCAACGGTATTCCTGCACTCATTTTTAACATTAGACATTTCCGAAACTTAGGATAGAGGTGCGGCTGGCCGTGCTTCTATCTCAGTTCTCGGTCAAACTGGCATTTTTACAAACGATTGGATTGCGGGGGGCCAGAGGTTTCCCGTTATTTTTTTGCCTTTCGTTTCTGGAGATCGCCAAATCCGGCGATCTTTTCCTCAATACCCCGTAGGGTCGGTGCCCCCGTGCCCGCCCTGT
>JBMTWK010000186.1:0-6364 GCA_049452395.1 Prochlorothrix sp.
TGAATGGTCCCGTGGTGCCGAAACAGGGCGGGCACGGGGGCACCGCCCCTACCGGATTTTGGATTTAGATAATGATCGCTGTTCCTGAGTATCCCCCAACCCTCACCCCAGCCCAATACCTTGACTGGGAAGCCCAGCAACCCGAAAAACACGAATACATCAACGGGCAGGTCTACGCCATGAGCGGCGGCAGCGTCAACCATAGCCGCATTGCCATTCGCCTCACCGCCCTCCTAGACACTCACCTCGACGGTAGCCCCTGTATCCCCGGCAACTCCGACCTCAAAATCAGAATCCCCAACACCTCCAACTACACCTACCCCGACGCAAGCGTAAGCTGTGACGATCGCGATCGGGACACCCCCAACTACTTCACCTACCCCTGCTTAATCATCGAAGTCCTCTCAAAAAGCCCCGAAGCCTACGATCGCGGCGGCAAATTCAGACTCTATCAACAAAATCCAGCCCTGATCGACTACCTCCTCGTCAGTTCAACCCAAATCGAAATCGATCTTTACCATAAAGAAGCCTCCGGCCAATGGATTCTGGTTAACTACAAGGCCGGTGACACCGTTGAACTGAGCAGCATCGGCCTTCAGTTCCCGATCGAGCAAATCTACCGCAACCTCACCCTCACCCCCGAAGCATGAGCCTGAATCCCCATGATCACCCCTAGCCAACCCCTGACCCAGAAACCGGGGATCCCTCAACCCCTCTGCCTTTAGGGGTTATTGTATGATTGGGATGCTAGAGCTAGGTTTCGTGTCTTTTGGAGAGATTTGATGCCAATGGTTCGCTTGCAAGCTGAGGAGAAGGTCGATCGACCGCTTATCGATATTTTGCGGGAACAACGGGAGGAAATTTTAGCGATCGCGACCCAACATGGGGCTTGCCAGGTGCGGGTTTTTGGTTCAGTGGTACGGGGGGAAGAGGGGCCGGATAGTGATGTGGATTTTTTGGTAGATTATGACCCGAATCGGGTAACACCCTGGTTTCCAGGGGGGTTATTGATGGATTTACAGGATCTGTTAGGGCGTAGGGTGGATATCCTGACAGAGCGGGGCATGAGTCCATTGATTCGGGAGCAGGTTTTGGCGGAAGCGGAGTTTTTGTGATGGCTAAGGCCGATCGGGTTTATCTGGCGCATATCTTGGAGTGTATTGCCCAGATTCAGGAATATACGGCCCAGGGAAGGCAGATCGAGCAAATCTACCGCAACCTCACCCTCACCCCCGAAGCATGAGACCCAACCCCCATGATCACCACCCACCAACCCCTGACCTTAGCCGAATACGCCACCTTTAGCGACAACACCGATCGCCGCTATGAACTCGTTAACGGCCACCTAACCCCAATGCCCACCGAAAGCGACCTCAACGATCGGATTGCCTCCTTTCTCTACGCCTACCTCCTGCAACGGGGCATCCCCTGGGATCACCTCAGCATGAAAGTCCAAATCGCCGTCAGCGGCAAACTCGCCAGTGCCCGCCAGCCCGACCTCACCCTCCTCTCCGAAGACGCGGTAATGGCCCTAAAAGGAGCCAAACATCGGTTAATTACCCACGAAATGCCGCCCCCTGCCCTCGTGGTTGAAGTCGTTAGCCCCCAGCAGCAAGATCGAGACTATCGCCACAAGCGCACCGAATACGCCGGTCGCCAAATCCCCGAATATTGGATTGTGGACCCGATCGTCCAGCGGGTCACCCTCCTCACCTGGGTCAATGGCCTCTATGAAGAACACATTTACGTCGGCCCCCAGCCGATCCAGTCCCCCACCT
Organism: Prochlorothrix sp.; assembly: GCA_049452395.1. Classification (GTDB taxonomy): domain Bacteria; phylum Cyanobacteriota; class Cyanobacteriia; order Prochlorotrichales; family Prochlorotrichaceae; genus Prochlorothrix. The sequence goes on from JBMTWK010000186.1 coordinate 1,779, forward strand.
TGCCCAACCTCACCCTCACGGCTGCCCAAGTCCTCTTGCTCGATCCTGAGGGTTAACTGCTCGATCTCGACCTGTTTCCAAAACGTTCCCAAAACAAAACCCCCCTGACCTGTGGCCAGAAGGGGCTTAAACCGTATAAGAGACTTGGACCGATCGGCCCAAGGCTAAGCTTGAAAAACGAGTTCTGCGAGGTTATTTGCGAGACCGATCGCGACAACCGAGGCTAGAGCCTAGGGCGCGAGGGCGTTACCGCGCAGGAGGCTACCCACCGTTTTAGCGGTCAGCTTCAACTGGGTCAGGGGAGCCATGGGCACCACCGTCTTGTAGAGGTAGCTGTCAAAGGTGAGCTGTTGCACGTCGAGATCGTCGCACATCTCCACAAAGGCTTCGCGGGTGGCATCGGAGCGGTAGAACACCGTTTGCAGAATGTCCAGCACCTTGTAGGTGAGGCCATACTTGCGGTCCCAACGCTTCAGATACACCTTTAGATCCCGCTCAGTGGGAACTTTGGCACCCTTTTCAGAGCGCTCGACGATCGTCTCAGCACACATCCGGCCAGACTTCGCCGCAAAGTAAATCCCCTCACCAGAGGACTTGGTCACATAGCCCGCCGCATCACCCACCAGGGCAACCCGACCGACAACCCGACGGGGACGGGGATGCTCCGGAATCGGGTGGGCTTCTACTTTAATAATCTTGCCGCCTGCGATGCGCTCCGCTGCACGGGCACGGATTCCGGCCTGGTACTTCTTAATCTCAGGGCGGTTAATCACAGTCCCGGTCCCCACGGCAACGTGGTCATACTTGGGGAAAACCCAGGCGTAGAAGTCGGGGGAGACATCATCGCCCACGTACATTTCCGCCAAGTCTTCGTAGTAGCCCATCTTGTCTTCCGGCAGACGAATCCGCTCTTGGAAGGCAATGGCGTAGTTGTAATCTCCGGCATCGATCGCCTTGGCAACGCGGGAGTTCGCCCCGTCGGCCCCAATCACGAGATCGACTTGGAGGGTCTTGGCCACCCCGGCAATGCTGCCATCGGAGTGGTCGGCATAGTGCAGGGTATAGGGATCCTTGCTGTTGGTGGGCAGTTCCAGTTTGTGGACAGTACCGTTGATGAGCTTGGCCCCCAATTCAGCAGCTCGGTTGCGCAGGAACGCATCCAAAACTTCCCGGCGGCACATGCCGATATATTCATCTTCTTTCCGAATGAAGATGTCCACTTCCCGGTTGGAGGGGGAGATCATCTTCATCTTGCGCACACGGCGATCGATAATGTTCTGCGGGATGCCGAATTCCTCGACCATACAGAGGGGAATAGCGCCGCCACAGGGCTTAGCATTATCGAGCTTGCGCTCAAACAAGTAGGTTTCAATACCTGCTTTTGCCAGGGTTTCAGCAGCAGAAGACCCCGCTGGCCCTGATCCAACAACCGCGACCCGTAGTCCCAAAACTGATCTCCAACAATTACTATAGATTTTGCCAAAAACTAAAGGTCCCCTGGGCACGAGATGTGCCGGAGCGGGGGAGCGAGGTGGCCCTGTCGGTTTAAGCACGGACCGATGGCTCAGCCTCTGGTTTAGATCCTGAAGCAGCCGCTGAACTGCTTTGACAGGATCCAACTTACGAGATTGCATCCTATCACGGGCTTTGGAGGCAGCCTCTCTTCCAAGGAAAGATATGACTGAACTGAAATATTCGTTAACGTTTTGCCATTTCTGTTGGCGGTTCTTAATGGTAAGTATTGCCTGGGGCTAATTGAGTGGGGTCTGCCCTGAGCATTTATACTTAAATCCTTCTGGGGTGGGCTGGGTGCGGTGAACTTGGGGGGGATGCCCTAACCGCATCAGTGACTGGGACAATCAAACCCAGGGCAACCACGGGGGGTTTGCCTCTACCGGGATCTGTTCTGGGGCAACCGAAACCCAGGGCAACCACGGGGGGTTTGCCCCTACCGAATCCGTGACTGGACCCAAACCCAGGGCAACCACGGGGGGTTTGCCCCTACCTTTGCTAGTTCAACCTCTCTCGTATGACCCAGGTGTCTAATCTATGAGCTTGAAAATTATTGGCGCAGGACTGAGCCGCACGGGGACGCTCTCCCTGAAGACAGCGCTGGAACAGTTGGGGTTTGGCCCCTGCTACCACATGATTGAGCTACTGAAGAACCCCGATCGCACCCCCTATTGGGAGCAGGCCGAGCGGGGCGAGGCGGTGGATTGGGAGGTGCTGTTTGCGGGATATCAAGCTGCGGTGGACTACCCCACCTATCGCTATTTGGTGCCCCTCCTGGCCCGCTATCCGGAAGCCAAGGTCATCCTGACGGTGCGGGATCCAGAGGACTGGTACGCCAGTACGTTAGCGACCCTCTACCAGGCCAGCACGGACCACACCCGCAAGCTCAAAATCATTGCCCAAATGCCTTTTTCGCCCAAAATCCGCCGCTTGGTTCCGGCTTTGCGCCTGTCTAGCCGCGTTTGGCAACTGGACTTTGGGGGACACTTTACGGATAAGGATTACGCCCTCACCTGCTTCCATGCCCATATTCAGCACGTTAAGGCGGTGGTGCCTGCCGATCGGCTGCTGATTTACCGGGTTAGTTCTGGCTGGGATCCCCTGTGTCAGTTTCTTCAGGTGCCGGTGCCGGAGCAGTCCTTTCCTTGGCTGAGCCGCCGATCGCAATTTGGCAGCCGCCTCGACTGGATTGTGGGGCAATCCTAACCCCAGAAAAGTCCAGGGGATCCGGCTTCTATGGTACTGTTGGGGATTGTACGCCCTTTTTCACAAGAGTTCACAAACAACTCATTCTGGAACGCCAAACCCCCAGGGATTAGGACTCATAAACCTATGACGCAAGAAAGAACAGCCCCCGTTTATCAAGCCAGCCCCGACGAAATCGATCGCGAGGAAGCCCTAAGACTCTACGAAGACATGACCCTTGGGCGTTTATTTGAAGATAAATGCGCCGAAATGTATTACCGGGGCAAAATGTTTGGCTTCGTCCACCTGTACAACGGGCAAGAAGCTGTCTCTTCGGGCATTATCAAGTCCCTGCGCTCCGATGACTATGTGTGCAGTACCTATCGGGACCACGTTCATGCCCTCAGCGCTGGGGTTCCGGCCCGGAACGTCATGGCGGAACTGTTCGGTAAAGAGACGGGCTGTAGCAAGGGGCGTGGGGGATCCATGCACCTATTTTCCTCCGAGCATAATTTGCTGGGGGGCTTTGCCTTTGTGGCCGAGGGGATCCCGGTGGCAATGGGGGCTGCTTTCCAAACCCGCTACCGCCGCGAGGTGATGAAGGATGGCAACGCCGATCAGGTGACGGCTTGCTTCTTTGGGGATGGGGCGGCCAATAATGGCCAGTTTTTTGAGTGTTTGAATATGTCGGTGCTGTGGAAGCTGCCGATTCTCTATGTTGTAGAGAACAATAAGTGGGCGATCGGGATGGCCCACGAGCGGGCCACTTCGGTGCCGGAAATTTACAAGAAAGGGGAAGCCTTCGGGATGCCCGGTTATGAGGTAGACGGGATGGATCCCTTGGCGGTGCGGGCTGTCGCGAAAAAGGCGATCGAACGCGCCCGCGCCGGAGAAGGGCCAACCCTAATTGAAGCCCTGACCTACCGCTTCCGGGGCCACTCCCTCGCCGACCCCGATGAACTGCGCTCCAAGACCGAGAAAGACTTCTGGTTCTCCCGCGACCCGATCAAGCGCCTAGGGGATCACATGGTCCAGTATGAACTGGCGACCGCTGAGGAGCTAAAGGACATCGATCGCAAGATCCAAAACCTCGTGGAGGAAGCGGTCCAGTTTGCCCTGGAAAGCCCCGAACCGAATCCCCAGGATCTCTATCGCTACGTCTTTGCGGAAGACTAAGCCCCGTGAGTTCCCGTTCGTGACAGTGGGAGTGCCGGAACCGGCGATCGCCATGGCCCAGGAGAACGCAACCTCGCAACAGCGCCAACAGAATCTCCAGCAAGGACTGGGGGGGGAAGTGCTTGTAGCCCACTGGCTCCAGCAGCAGGGCTGGCATATCCTCCACCATCGTTGGCGCTGCCGTTGGGGGGAGTTGGACCTGGTGGCCCAGTTTTCGCCCTCCGGTCATGGGGGGGCACCGTTTGTGGGTTTACCGCTGCACCCCCCCACCCCGGCCCCCCTCCCCCAGTTTCTCCCGCCTTGCCCCACCCTTGCCTTTGTGGAAGTCAAAACTCGCCAGCGAGGCAATTGGGATCAAGATGGGTTATTGGCCATTACCCCCACGAAACAGGCTAAACTTTGGCAAGCTGCCCAAGCCTGGTTAGGGCAATATCCAGACTATGCAACCTGGGCCTGTCGCTTTGATGTTGCTTTGGTGCAGGGCCGTCCTAGCCCGCCCTCCGGTTGCCTTGCTCCTGAGTCCAGTGTCCTCACTGCCCCCCCGATCGCCCGGATCACGCTACACCAGCCGATTGTTTACGAGCATGGGTGCTTTGCACTTCACACCTACCTGCCCCATGCCTTTATGGGAGCATCCAGTTAGTGTGGCCCCTCATCCCTGCCACAGCCATGAGTTTTCGTGACCCCAAAATTCTGGGACAGGTCATTGCTCC
>JBMTWK010000187.1:0-6352 GCA_049452395.1 Prochlorothrix sp.
CCGATCGCCTGCGGCCTGCTCCGGGCGTTGTTCCGGCAAGCCCTGCTCTTCTCCGGCGGGAAAAACGAGGGTACTGTTATCGAGGGTTGTGCGATCGAGGGATCCCCCGTCCGACGACAGCGCGGTTTTGTCCCAATAGCCCAGCACAAGACTGGCTCCCAAAACCAGCACGCCCAACAATCCTAGACCGAGCCGAAGTGAGGCGGACTTGCCCCGTCGAGGAAAGAAAATTCGGGCAACGGTGGCGGAAATACGGTTGAGAAAACGGTTTGCCATTGTGCCATGCGTACCATTACAACAGGTTGACACTCAAGATAACCCAAGAACGGGTCGGGCAACGCAGATGATTGGGAAATCCCAATCTTTACGAGAGGTTGCTTTTTGCCGTATTCGGTTGTTCAAGCCCTGACTCGGAAAATCCGTGTATTTTAGGTTTTGGACTGGGGCAATCGTCTGATGGGCAGTTGTCTGATGGGCAATCCCTGGTTGTATTTCCTCAGTCTTGGGATCGCCATGCTCTGGTTTATTCTCGCCCTGACGACGGCCTTTCTCACGGCTTGTCAAGATTTATTTAGTAAAAAAAGCCTGACATCCCTGGATTCCCTGGTGGTAACGACGTGGTTGGGGACGATCGCGGCGGGGGTCTTGGGCATTGTGACCTGGATCCAGGGGGTTCCGGAACTTCAGCCCGGTTTCTGGTGGGTTTTGGTGGCCAATGGCAGCCTCAACAGTGTGGCGTTTTGGGTCTACAACCGTGCTTTGAAACTGGGAGATTTATCCTTAACGGCCCCGATCGCCGCCTTTAGCCCGCTCTTTTTCTTCATTACCTCTCCGTTAATCGTGGCCGAATACCCCAACCGGAGCGATATCCTGGGCTGTGTGCTCGTGGTCTTGGGATCCTATGGCCTGAACTGGGAGGCCCGTCGGCAAGGGGTTTGGGCACCGTTACGGGCGCTGTGGACCCAGCCCGGATCGCGGTTGATGTTGGGAGTTGCCTTGATTTGGAGTGTAACGGCCAATTTGGACAAGGCGGGGGTGTTGCGATCGTCCCCCATTTTTTGGGCCTTTGCGGTCTATAGCTATGTGGCCTTGGCGATCGGGGGGCTACTGGCTAGCCAAACCCTGCACCGGCGCTTCTTCCGCCGCGCTCCCCTCGCTCCCGCGCCCAACCCCGCCCCAGCGCTGCCCAAACCCGCCGACAGCCCCCCCGATCCCCCTTTGGCCAATCCCGCACCCCGCCGATCGATCTGGCCCTACCTGCTGATCATGGGCCTCTGTGCGGCCCTAGCCGTCACCATCCAAATGTATGCCCTGACCCTGACCTTGGTGGTGCGGGTGATTGCAGTCAAGCGGCTGAGTACCCTCATGGGGGTGGTGTTGGGGGTGGTGTTTTTGGGGGAGCGGGGACTGCGGTATCGGCTGGTGGGGGCGGCGGTAATGGTGTTGGGGGTGGCGGTGTTGCTCAATTAAGGCGGTTGGGTCGGGGCAAACCCCCGTGGTTGCCCTGGTTTGGGACCGAAGCGGGGAATAGGTCGGCACAGGGGCACAGACCCCTACCGAGAGTCTTCCACAGTGGGATGCACCCTATGAATCGGGGGGGATAGGGGCTGATGTTGCTACTGCTTGGCCAGGAGGCTACGAATTTGCCGCAATTCTTCCAGGATTTCCATTAAGAGACGCTGGGTCTGGCTCTGGGGCGTTTCCATGACCTCCACCGTCACCTCTTGGATGCGCAGGACATCACGGGCAAAGCGGGCCACCTCATTGGCATGGAACAGCAGCGGCTCCTGGAAGTCGCGCCGATGCTCTGGGTTGAGGCAGCGGGGATCAAAGGACAGATTGAGGATTTCGCCTTTGGGGTCTGTGTTGGCATAGCGATAGATGGAAGCCCGCGATCGGCCTAAAACCCGCTGTACTGCTTCCACATCCAGCAATTCATACTCTGCCGCTGATCCAGCAGCCACTGGGCTGGGGTTGGGGGCGAAGGAGGCCCCGGTGGCACGGGGAAAAGCGTCAGGCCCGATCGGATCCCCGCCGAATGCTGGGGTTGAGGGTTGGGGAACGGCGACCCCCGCCCAGTGTTCCGCCTGCCCCTCCGGCCCTTGGGGTTCAGGATTATCGGTCTTAGGATTATCAGTCTCAGGATTATCAGTCTCAGGACTATCTGCCTTAGGACGATTGGCCTCAGGACTTAAATGCGCCATCGTAGAACTGCTCCATCGTAGAACTGCGCCATCGTAGAACTGCGCCCCACCAACCCACCGCCACAGCGGCTTGGGCCTTAGGTTCCCGGTGACAGCAGCTTCATCCGCTCAATCCGCCACTGGTTTTCTTCCCGCAGAAAATTGTATTGCAGCCGCAGGCTTTCTCGGTAGGAAGACCCCTCATCCTGTTCCCCATTGACATAGAACTGGGCGACCTCGGTCACATTGGCAATGACCACGGCCCGATCGGGCGTTTCGGGGTTCACCTGCACCTCTTCCACCTCCACTTCGTGTTCATACTCCGCATAGTAGCCCTCCTCCTTGGCGGATTGGGCTGCTCGTTGGCGGAAGCGTAACTCTTCTCCGGTCAGGATGGTATTGAGGCTGGCAACGTCGTAATCCTTGCCCATGGCCTTGCCCTTGGCCTGGAGCCACAGTTCCACCAGTCGCTTGGCCTCTTCGGGGGTGGTCAGGGTGGTGGGGGGGAGATTGGGATCGGGTTCCGGTGCGGGGGGAGGACTCCAGAGGGGTTCGTCGAGGCGGACTTGCAATTGATCGCGCCCTGCGTTGGCGGCGCTATTACCCCCCGCTTCACTGCCAAAGCCGCCCACAAGATTCAGCACCGCAAAGACCAATCCCCACAGCAGCAATAGCCCCGTGCCGCCCAGGAGGAGCAACCGCCCCAGCTTAAAGGATTGGGTGGCTGTGCGGCGATTGCGATCGCGGGGGGCACTGGTGCGGCTGTTGTCTGCCTTGCTGTCTGTCTTGCTGTCTCCCCCTGCGGTGTGGGTGCGGCGGCTGCGGGAGTCTCGATCGCGGGGGGCCGTGGCGGAAGCCTGTCCGGAGGGGGCTGCTTTCCCCGCAGGGGTGGCGTGGCTGGCCGTTGGAGTTTCGCCCCCCGATCGTCGGCTGCCACTGTGGCCTTCGCTGGGGCTAGAGCTGCGGTGACCGGCGGCGCGACTGCTGCTGCCCCGTTGGGCTGTGCTGGGGCTGGAGTCTGTCCCGCTGGAGACGGAGGCGAGGGGAGAGGGGGTAGCCCCTAGGCGGGTTGCATCGGGGGCGGTGCCATTGTTGGCCGTGAGGTGGCCGTTGTAGGGCGATCGATCGAGGCTGCGATTGCTGGGGTTCGCCATGCCAAAGCCGCTGACCTGCTCCCACTCATTGGACAGGGCACTGGCCTCACTGGGCATAGACTCCAGGTAAGTTTGCACCTGGGCATCGGCAAAATATTCCTTCAAGGTGGATTGGCACTGGGCCAAATCCCGAAAATGGGGAAAAACCTCTTCCCGCAGCCACTGCTCCGCATAGACACAGAGACCGGGCAACCAATCCGGCGATCCCTGGGAATGGTCCCGAATAAAGGTAATAGCTTCGTATTCCCGGCTCAGTTCTAGGGCATGGCTGGCTTCTTCGGTTTGGCCCAAAAAGAGGGCGCAAATGGCCTGCTCTAGGTGGACATCCTGCCGTTTGCCCAAGCGCCGCAAAAAGGACTTGGCCTGTCGGATGAGATCGGGCTTATGTTCCGCAAAGCCCCGTGCTAGCAAGGCATAAACACAGAGATAGGTGGCAACAGCGGAGGGACGGCGGGCTTCGGTTTCAAATAAAGACTGCTGTTCTTCGGCGGTGAGATAGTCCCGCAATTGCTGCACAAAGCGCAGAAAATCATCGATGCTGAGGCCCGACTGATCATCGCCCCCGCCATCAATGCCGCCCCGTTCTTGGAGCATATCCCGCAAAATTTGGATGCCTTTGCGCCGCTCAACAACGTTGTCTGGCGGCAGGGCCACCAATTCCAAGACACGATAGGGCCGCAGTTTGTAGAGGTCGCTCTTAATTTCGCCCCGAACCGTGGTGAACAGTCCTTCCCGCATCAGCAAGTCCTGACCGGCCTCTAGGGCATTGGCTGCGCTTTCGTAGTGCCCTTGGTGCCAATATTCTCGCCCCAGCTCTAGGTAGGCGAGGGCGACGGTGAGGGAGGCATCGGCATGGATAATTTCGTCTTCTCCCCCTAGGCCGCGCTGAAGGGGGGGGCGGTTGAGGAGGGGGGTGCCCAGTTGTAGGACCAGCTCATACTCGCCCAGTTCCTGGAGCAGCAGTAAGGCCCCCACCAATTGATTTTCGGCAAGGTCAATGTGGGGACTGGGGGGAGGGCCACCGTCCTTGAGGCGACTGTCGGGGCGAATCCCCTCCGATCGCATAAATTTGGAGTCGTATTCCTGGCGGGTTTGGGGTTGAGACAGAATGGTGTGGGCTTCGTCTAGCAAGGCACGCCGAGCCGCGATCGCCAGTTCTGAATATTCCCGACGCGGCAGTTGCAGCACACGATCGCGATGCGCCTGCTGTAGCTGCTCTGGTGTCGCCTGGATTGGCAACCCAAGTATTCGATAGTAATCCAGAGGGATTCGCACAGCCCACTTCCCCAGCAGCCAACAAATTTCAAAAGGAGTTTACTTGATGATCGGATGGGTCCAGCATCAACCTGGCTTAAACCTCCTGTCTGACGAGGGTTAAGGGTCGTCATGGCAAGGTGAGGTAGACGCGGAGATCGATTGAAGTAGTCTACTCCAAACCTGGAAATTCCTCGGCAGGAAATAACTTTAGAACTTAGTCCAGACTGGTGTGGAGACCTGGGCCAGCGATCGGCATCCATCGCGTTTTCACGAGGTGTGCTGTCGCTTGGCTAGCGAAAGGGTTCCGCTACAGTCAAGACCTGGATTATCCAGAGTGCCCCAATAATAACCTAATCCCCCCAATAGTAAACCCCCATCCCCGATCCGGCTGTTTCATGGGGGACTGTGGAAGGCGGGATGCCATTGGAGGTCTACGATGACGGGGTAATGGTCGGAGCCGATCGGTTCACCCCGCTGAAAGCCCACCGATCGCCAGTGGGGACTGATCAAAACGTGATCGATGGGAATTTGCCAGAAGCCTTCCCCCCAGGGCCAGGGTGAGTTGGGGGTGAAGCCTGTGGATCGATCGGCCCAGCCCGATTTTTCCAAAACTTTTTGGGATAAGACTCCGGGGGTGGGCCAGGTGGGCTGAATGCCAAAGCCTTGGCTACTGTTGCGCAGTTCAGTCTGCTGGATGAATTGCTGGTAGTGGGGCGACCAGGGGCTGAGGTTCCAGTCTCCGGCCATGATGACGGGCCGATCGCTGGCCATAATCTCGGTGGCCCACTGTTTTAAGAGGGCATTACGGAGGGCAAAGCCTCTGGCGCTGATGGGGGGCGGGGGGTGGACGCTGTAGAGGCGGAAGGGGTGCTGGTTCCAGGTGAGGTCAGCGACGATCGTGGGCAAGTCGGTTTTGCCAAAGGTTTCGACCTCAACCCGATCGAGGGGCAGGCGGCTGTAGAGCGCCACGCCAAAGCTATCTCTGCGGGCTAGGGGGACGTGGTGGGGAAAGGTGCGATCGAGGGGCTGCAAGGCTTCGAGCCAAGGGGGAGTGACTTCTAGCAGAACCACCACGTCGGGTTCGGTGCGATCGATCAAGGCCAGCAGCCGATCGTACTGGCTATTTTCCCCATAGACATTGGCCACCAAGCACCGTAGGGCTTCTCCGCCGTTAGCGGTTGGAGCGGGGGGGAAATACCAGGGCAACAGGGCGACCAAATTTGCCCCCAAACAAAACAGACTCATGCTCAGCCCTAGGGCATGGATGGGGGTGGGCCAATGGCGCGATCGCTGCCACCCCAAATCGATCCACAGAAAGCAAACCACCCCCACAAGGCTGACCACCAAGGTTTGGGCACGAAAATGGGAGACTAGCTCTAGGGCATAGTAAAAGTGCCCAAAGAAGTAGCCCGTTAAGTTCACCAGGCTTAGGACTAGGGCCATCCAAGCCACTGCGCCAAGGAGATGCGAAAACCGAAACGTTGGGATCGAAGCGCGTCTTGTCATGGTTCGAGGTTACAGTTCCCCGCTTAGTCCATATTGCGACGCATCCAAGTCCCCAACTGCTTCCAGACCTGCTCTAGTCCCCGTGTGAGTTGTGCTTGCCAGGGGGCTAACACGGATGGGGGGCGGGAAGGTTGGGGTGGGGGCAAGGGTGCTGGGCTGAGGGGCGATCGCGGGGGAGTTGGCGGGGTAGAAGGCGCGGGGGTAGGAAGCGCTGAGGTTAACGGTGCAGCAGGCGCGGCGGTGGGAGATGCT
>JBMTWK010000188.1:0-6345 GCA_049452395.1 Prochlorothrix sp.
CCTCTTATCCAACTTTGCATGGGCAGTTTCGATCGTGGCATTTGGACTTTTTGCGGCAGTCTTTCTTGCCCCATGCCGCAGATTTGGGCGATCGGAGCGGGAAACGGCTTTATATCAGCCGAGGCAAGGCTAAAATCCGCCGTATTCCCAATGAAGCAGCGATAATCGCCTGTCTTCAGCGCTACGGTTTCCAAGCGGTGCAGCTAGAGAACTTCTCCTTTCGGGAGCAGGTGGCTTTGATGGCCCAGGCAGAAGTGGTGCTTGCGCCCCATGGCTCTGGCTTAACGAACATTATTTTTTGCCAGCCCGGAACCCGCATTATTGAGATTTTCTCGCCGGAACTGGTGGCGCTGTATTACTGGAAAATCAGTGCTGTGTTGGGGCTGGATTATTACTACATCCTCGGTGAGGGTTACGTTAGCCCCACGGGAGAGCAATCCTGGGATGCAACGGCGGATATTCGTGTCAACCTAGAAAATCTGGAGCAAACCTTAGCGTTAGCCGGGATTCAGCCCCTGTCTTGAGGGCCAAGGGAATCTACATAACCGTGGGCATTGCTGAGAAGGGGCCGATCGGGCTATCCTCAACGGACATTAGACATCGTAACGGGACACAATACCCAGCCCTGGCTCGTCTTGGGCACGATCGCCCCCATAACTGCTCTGACTTTGTTCGTCATTCCCCGATTCTTGCTTAAACTCACCCCCTGGCTTCAGCGGCAAACTGAGGGCGTAGCCAACTGCTATGCCTGCGATCGACTGGTGTCTGTGGCTGCGTCCACCTGTATCCATTGCGGCACCCAGCAACCGGGCCTGTGGGGCTATGGTCGGCAGTACCGGCAGTTTCGCCACCAACAGGGCTTTGTGGCCCTCGTGACTTGGGGCTGTGTTGCCCTCTATGCCCTGACCCTCTTGGTCAACCTGCGCGGGGTCCGCACGGCCTTACCCTTTGAAATTCTGGTGCCCGACCTGGAAAGTCTGCTGATGTTTGGGGCAACGGGCGAGATTCCGCTGTTTACGCGGGGGAGCTGGTGGACGGTCTTCACCGCAGCATGGCTCCATGGCCATATCTTTCACCTGGGCTTTAATTTGGGCTGGATTCGCTATCTTACGCCCCTGGTGATGGAATTTTACGGCGCTGCCCGCATGGTTGTGCTCTACACTGGCTCTGCCGTCACCGCAGCCCTGCTGAGTAGTCTAGTGGCCCACTACGGCACCCGCTTACCCCAACTGCTCCAGGGAGCCTATATCAGTGTTGGGGCTTCCGGGGCGCTGTTTGGCCTCTTTGGGGCGCTGGTGGCCTATGGGCAGCAAACGGGGCGCAAAACCCTGCAAAACACGATCGCCCTCTATGCGGGACTGGGGTTTATTTTGGGCTTTTCCTTCGGGTCTGTGGACAACTGGGGCCATTTAGGCGGCTTTTTAGGGGGTTTTGCCCTGTCCTATGTGCCCAGTTTGCGGGCAAGCCAGCCCCAGCGCCTCTATGATGTGATTCTGGCCTTGGTTTGTCTGGGAGTGACGGGGTTGGGTATTTTGCTCTCGGTGGGCCACTATTGGTGGCTGAAGGGGCCGCTGGGTTAAGTCCCAGGGCGAGCCAGGAGGGCGGGTTATGAGGGCTAATCCCTAGGGCTAATCCCTAGGCCGATCGGGATTGGAGGGCCGGATTGGGGCGGGGGAGGGCGGGAACGTCGGGGACGGGGGCCAGGGGAATGAGGGGGTTGGGGGCTGGGGGCAGCGGCCAAGGGAAGGGGGAGGCAGGGTTGCTGTAGCCCCCATAGGCACGATCGAGGTTGGCGGGGGTGAGGACTGCGGCGGGCCGATCGTCGGCGATAATGTGGCGATTGAGCAGGACGAGGCGATCGAAGCGGTACAGCATTTCTCCCCAGTTGTGGCTACACACCAAGATGGCTTTCCCCGCCGATCGCAACTCTGCCAACACTTCCCACAAAATTTCCTCGGTGCGCCGATCGACCCCCGTAAACGGTTCATCCAACAAAAATAAATCGGCATTCTGGGCGAGGGCACGGGCCAAGAAAACCCGCTGCTGTTGACCGCCGGAGAGGGCCGCTAAAGGCCGATGGCGCAACTCCCACAGTTCCACCCGTTCTAGGGCTTCGCGCGATCGCACCCGTGCCGCCGCTGAGGTCCGCCACTGCCAGCCCTGGCCACAGGCCAGTTGCACCGCCTGTTCGACCCGGATCGGATAGTGCCAATCCACCTGCGATCGCTGGGGCACATAGGCGACGGTTTTGGCGCGGGGTCGCAGCGGTTTGCCCTGCCAGAGAATTTGGCCTTGGTGACGGGGCAGAAGGCCCAAAATGCTTTTGAGCAAGGTACTTTTTCCGGCCCCATTGGGACCCATTAGCCCAACCCATTCCTGGGCCTCAAGGCGCAAATTAAGGTCTACGAGGGCAGTGACACCGGGATAGGAGACGCTGAGATGCTGAACGTCGAGCATGGGAGGAGGGGCCAGAGATGGGGGGAATAAGAATCATTCTCATTTTATCATCCCAGTTTCTTTTCCGGAGCCAATTCCCTCGTTCCCACCCTCTTAACCCTTGTTAACCCTTGTTAACCCTCGTTAACCCTCGTTCCCACGCAGAGCGTGGGAATGCCTCCCCAGACGCTCTGCGTCCCGTGCAAATTAAGCTACAAATTAGGCTACAAGAGGGCAGGTTTAGTTCAATTTGGGGTTTTTGGCCTCAATTGTCTCGAAAACCTGCCCCTACGGGTGTTGAATCTTGTTTATTGCTGTGTGTCCCGTGCAAATTAGGCTACACATTAGGCTACAAGAGGGCAGGTTTAGTTCAATTTGGGGTTTTTGGCCTCAATTGTCTCGGAAACCTGCCCCTACGGGGGATTTTCCCGACCGAAGCGGGTCGGGTATGGGCATTTTGCCCGTTAAAGATTATTCGTAGAGCCAGGGGGTCAGGGTGGGGGACCAGGAGACCAGTTCTTCATTGCTGAACCACAGGGCAATTTCCCGCTGGGCTGTTTCCACGGCATCGGACCCATGGATCAAGTTGCGGCCAATGCTGACCCCAAAGTCGCCGCGAATGGTGCCCGGTTCTGCCGACAGGGGATTGGTTGCACCAATAATTTTGCGGGCGGAGGCCACTACGCCGTCTCCTTCCCATACCATCGCCACCAATGGCCCGGAGGTGATGAAGTCTACCAAGCCGCCGAAAAAGGGCTTTTCCCGGTGAACGTCGTAGTGCTTTTCGGCGAGTTCCCGGCTCACCTGCATCAGCTTCAGGCCAACTAGGGTAAATCCCTTGGCCTCGAAGCGGCGGATGACTTCCCCAACCAGTTGACGTTGAACCCCATCGGGCTTAATGGCAAGAAATGTGCGTTCCATGACAAACCTTTCGTTGATCACATATACAGAGACGGGGCTGCGCTGCGGAAATTCTGGTGGATGTTCCGGACGATCGCCAGCCCTTTGTTATGGTCCCGATAAGAGGGATTCTTTGTAAAGTTTTTTTTAGATTTTCTTGGGCTGGGCGATCGGGTCGGACGGGGTGCAGGGCGTTAGGCAGGACTGGACGTGGAGCGTTAGGCAGGACTGGACGCAGAGCGTCTGGGGAGGCATTCCCACGCAGAGCGTGGGAACGAGGGTGGGTGAGGGGCTTGGGAACGAGGGTGGGGGTGTGGGAACGGGGGGAAAGGGCTAGGAAATTTAGCGCGGGTTGGTGCTTTGGCGGGCTTGTTGGAGTTGTTGGGCGGCTTGGGTGGCCCAGCTTGTGTTTCCCTGCTGTTGATAGAGATCGCGGGCGTATTGGAAGAGGGTGGCTGCGTCGCTGTATTGGGTTTGGGCCATGAACACTAAGCCCCCGCCATAGTAGGCATGGGCATAGCTGGGGTTGGCCTTGGCCGATCGCAAAAAGGCATCCAAGGCGGCGGGGAGGTTCTGCTGCTGGTAGTAGATGGATCCCAGGCTGTAGAGCGCTTCGGCATAGTTGGGGTTGAGGGCGATCGCCTGCTGAAAGGATCGCTGAGCTGGGACCAGTTGGTTTTGTTGCTGGTAGCTGAGGCCGAGTTGATAGAAGGGTTCTGGGGCTTGGGGGCTAAGGCGGGTGGCCTGTTGGAGCGATCGCACGGACCCGGCCCATTGGCCCTGTTGTTGTTGGACTAAGCCGAGGTTGTAGTGGGCGAGGCCGAGGTTGGCTTCTAGGCCGATCGCCTGCTGCAAGAAATAGGCCGCCTGTTCTAAATTGCCGCCCTCCAGCAGGGCTGCGCCGAGGTTGGAAAAGGCGAGGGCAAATTCTGGGTCGGTGAGGGTGGCTTGGTAAAAGGAGTTGATGGCGTTCTGGAGTTGGCCGGTTTGGCGGTAGGCTAAGCCGAGGTTGTAGTGGGCGGGGGTGAGGCTGGGGTCCAGGGCGATCGCCTGTTGGAAGGCTGCGATCGCGGGTTCCAGTTGGCCTTGGGTAACCTGTTGCACCCCCCGATCGAGCCAGTCTTGGGCAGAGGTTCCGGGGTTTTGTGCGATCGGGTTTTGTGCGATCGGTCCTGGGGTTCGCTGACCGAGGACTAGGGAAAGCGTGGGAGATGGGGTGGGCGTAGCGTGGACCCCTTGGGGATAGGCGGGGCGGAGGCCAACCAGCCCCAGGGTTAGGAGCGCTAGCCCTAGGGAACCGATGCAGCGCTTCAGGTTCTGGTCAAACCGGCGGTTTCCCAGGGTCAGGGGGGCGTTAGGGATCACAGTAAAAGCAAGGGTCAGTAAAGACATAGGGATAGGCATCCCGGACAATGGGCAAGGTCGAGCGTCAGTTGGGCACCTCGGTTTATTCCAGACGGGGAACTAGGGGAGGGGTTCCAAGGCAAAGGTTCCAAGGCAAAGGTTCCACCCAAGGCTGACGATCAGGCTAGCGACCCACCACCGACAGCCCCCCCACCACCATCGACGGCGTGTAGCAGGAGCCATTCCAGGCTGCATCATTGCCCAGGGCGATCAAATGCTTGAGGGCAGTATAGACATTTCCGGAGACCATCGTGTCCTTGACTCTGCCCACGATTTGGCCCTTCTTGACCCAGAACCCCAGATCAACATTGACGGAAAACTCGCCTGAAATGCCCGCTCCTCCCCCCAGAATTTGATCCACAATTAGCCCCTCGTCTAAATCTTGAATGAGGGTTAATAGGGACTTTTGGCCGGGATTGACCAGGAGGTTAAACAGACCGGGGCTGGGGTAGCTGCTGAGGCTGGGGCGGAATCCGTTGCCCGTGCTGCCACTGCCTAGGGCTTTGCCTGTGGTGGTGTCGGTGTAAAACAGTTTGAGCTGACCCCGCTCAAGGAAGGTGATAGGGCGTGTGGGGTTGCCTTCGTCGTCGAAGGGGCAGCTAAAGGGGCCAACATCGGGTTGTTGGTAGAGGGTAATGCTGGGATGGGTGACTTGCTCCCCTAGGCGATCGCTCCAGGGAGAAGCCTTTTCGGCGACCTGCTTGCCATTGAGGGCAGATTGTAGGGTGCCCCATAACATATCGGCAGCTTTGGCCGTAAAGAGCACGGGCATTCGGCCACTGATGGCGGGTGCTCGCGACTGTGCCCAGTCCAAGCGCTGGAGAATTTGATCGACTAAAAGCTGGGGGTTGAGGCTGTCCCGCTGGACTTGACCATCGGCTACATTTAAGAAGTCATCCCCCCGAATCCAATCCACGGCCAAGTAGGCACTGAGGGTAATGTCGGTATAGCAGCAGTCTAGGCCGGTGGAGTTGACGAGGCGGGTGGTTTCCGCTTCACATTCCCATTCCGCTAAACAGAGGGTGTCGGGATACTGTTGGCGAACGCAGTCGATCGACTCTTCGCCCCAAGTGACCAATTGTTCTACGCTGACGGCTTGCCCTAGGTCTGGGTAGTGATGGTTCAGTTGCTGGGCGAGATGGGTATCTTCCGGGCTGTTGAGGTGGCTGAGATTAATGGCCCGATCGATGAGGGTTTGGCTGTCTACGGGGCCATGGGCAACCGCCAAGCCGGGACGGCCTTCGACCCACAGCCGCAGGGCTGTTCCTTCTACCTGGGCAGACTCCAGTTGCTTGAGGCGATTCGCTTCAAAAAAAACAGGCCGAGAAAAAGCACGCGACTGGAAAACCTCGGCGGCTCCGGCCCCGGCTTTCAGGGCAAGCTCAATGAGCTGTTCTGGATCTAGGGCGGGATGGGAATCTATCACAGGTGCAGGCTAAGAACCGTAAAGATAGGAATGTTAAACAGTGAGCTTGATCAGAAATTCTTAAGGAAACCTTACCGTTCCCAGTATCCCATAGACTGGTTCTGAAATTAGCCGATCGCAAATGGCCAGACATCCTGGGATCCCTGGCCATAACTACACGTTTTGTGAATCTTGCGCTG
>JBMTWK010000189.1:0-6321 GCA_049452395.1 Prochlorothrix sp.
CCCTGCCTCAAACCTCTGGCCCCACTACACTACAGAGTTTTCTGCACCACTAAGGGCATGGCCCTTAGAAATATCAAAGCGCTCTACGGCTCGAATGAGGCCGAGACTACCCACCTGCACCAGATCATCGTAGCTCTCGTTGCACTGATACAAGGAGCGATGGGCTTCACGACGTACCAGGCCAAAGTTCAAGCTAACGAGGCGATTTCGCAGCTCGGCGGAGGGATTGCTTTGGTACTGGTGTAAAAGTTCTAGACTGTGCTGTTTCAACCGACCACCCTCTAAAACACGATTAATGACTAAGGTTGAGGTTGCGTATTATGGTATTTGCCAATACAGCAAGGCTGGCTGTTACTGGGGTTATTCTTGTAATTTATGCACCGTGCGGAAGGTGATCCTCAACCTCAAAAGAAGGGGATGCACCTAGAGCCTTGACTGAACCCTGGCCTAGCACCTATTACAGGATACAGTCGTAACATCTGGCAATTTTGCCATAGTATTTAACCTTTCTGAAGGAAGGCCAAGATAGACCTTAGTCTTGCTCCAGATTGTATGGTTTGAAGAACTAGGCTGAGTGAACTGTTACGGACCCGTGATGCCCAGTCATCTGCCGTAGCGTAGATTATCCCTGCGATGGTGCAGCCCTCTTGGGTTGTAGCCCTATCTTGCGCGGCTGTTTGAGGAACTGCTGTGTGGCGAGTGTAAAGCGAATTCAAATTTTTTCACCCTGGACCAATTTGGCCTGTCTGATAGGGTCTGGCTGAACCGCGTGCGATCGGGGCGATCGACAACGTGACTGTCAGAAGTCTTCAGGCGGCTATTACACCTTCTGTGGATGTACCCAGTGGATGTACCCAATTGGTGGGCCAAACCGACGGAACCTTGAGAAGAGCACCCGCCGCTGTGGCAAAGGTCCAAATTTATGGTGTTCTGTGGGATCCTGCTCGGCTAGATTTCTAGAATCGCCGCAGGTTTACAGAAAATTCATAATACCTGGATAGTTCTCAGTATAGGGAGAGATGGAAAGCCTGTAATCCTCTTGAGTGCGTAATTTAAACCCGCCTATCTCCTGACCCTCCAGGGGTCTTTCTTTGGAATTTACATGCCTCCCCATCGGAAACGCGCACCACAAAATAGGGCAAACCCGACCAAGGCTAGGTAATCCCAGGGTTGTAGCCGTAAGTCATGCCACTGCACTTTGTGACGGCTCGGATCCGTGAAACCACGGACTTGAATGGCGTTGGCAATTTGCTCGGCCCGCAGCAGCAGATTCAACAGAAGGCGCTCGGTGACCCGCAACCACACCTGTGTGCCTTGGCGGATGCCTAGCTCTTTCCAGTTAATGGCCCGTGTCCACACCGATCGCACCAAGTTCTGAACCTCTTCCATGACGAGGGGGATGAAGCGCAGGGCCAGGGTTAGGGTCAGGGTAATTTCGGTGATGGGGAGGTTACACCAGCGGAGGGGGGTGAGGAGATCTTCTAGGCCAGCGGTAATTTCTTCGGGGGAGGTGGTGAGGAGATAGAGGTTGGTGCTGTAAATGAGGGTGAAGATGAGGGTGGCGATGCGAATGCCAAGATCGAGGGCACGGCGGGTGATGGTGATGGGGCCTTGCTCAACGAGGATGTAGCGGTAGTCGGTGGCGGGGGGGAGGGGTGGTTCAGCGGGGGGGAGATCGGGGGAGGACTGGCCCCAGCCGAGGGGGTTGTACCAGGGGTTTTGGTGGGGGGCGGGGGCGATCGAGAGGGCGGGGACTTCGGTTAAGGCTTGGCTAGGGCGGCGGGGCTGGTGTTCGGCAGGGAGGCCATCGGGGGCGATCGCCGTGAGGACCATTACCATGGTGCCCAAAATCAGCAGCCATCCCATCTGTTGTCGCCAAACGCGCAGGGGAATGCCCACTGTGAGGGTCATGGCAATTAAGACGGCGACCAAGGCAATCCGCCAGCTAGAGTTAGCCAAGAAGGGGCTAAGTAAAAATCCCATTAACCACACCACTTTGATCCGGGGATCGAGGTGGTGTAACCAGGTGGTGGGTTCTTCTAGATAGAGGCCGATCGGCAGGGAGCGTAGTAGATCCATAGGTCAGAGGGTCAGATCCAGGGAGGGTGGGCGTTGGGGTTGGGGACCGAGAAATGGGAGGGGGGGTTAGGGCGTAACGGTGCCCCATTGCGGCAGGAAAGAGACCAGGTCCGGTACCAGGAGCAGCAGCAGCAGCACCAGCAGTTGTACCCCGATAAACGGCACTGCCCCGCGATAGATATCTGCTGTTGTCACCTCTGGGGGGGCAACGTTGCGCAAATAGAAGAGGGCGAAGCCGAAGGGGGGGGTGAGGAATGAGGTTTGCAGATTGGTTCCCAGCAGAATACCGAACCAGAGCAGGTCAATGCCTAGTTCTTGGGCGATCGGCAGACAGAGGGGGACTACGATGAAGGCAATTTCAAAGAAGTCGATAAAAAAGCCAAGAATAAAGACAATCAGGAGCGTAACGATGAGAAAGCCATACTTACCGCCTGGGATAAGGCTAAAAAAGTCCCGAACTGTACTATCTCCCCCCAAGCCCCGGAAGACAAGGCTAAATGCCTGGGATCCCAACAGAATAAAGATGGCCATGCTGGTGGTGCGTAGGGTGGCATCGCAGACCTCTTGTAGGGTGTCCCAGGACAGGCGTTGATTGATTGCGGCGAGGGCGATCGCGCCAACACAGCCCACGGCACCCGCCTCTGTGGGGGTGGCAATTCCAAAGAAAATACTGCCCAAAATTAAGAGGATCAGCACTAAGGGCGGAATCATCGCGCGGACGACACGGCGACCTAAACCAGGGGCTTCCAGAACTTCGCGGGGTAAGGCCGGGGCAAGTTCAGGGCGAGTAAAGGCCAGTAACCCCACATAGACGATGAAGGCTAGGGTCATCAAGAGGCCCGGAATCACTGCGCCGAGGAATAGATCCCCCACGGGAACCCCCAGTTGATCCCCCAGGACGACGAGGACAACGCTGGGGGGGATAATTTGGCCCAGGGTGCCCGATGCGGCAATCACGCCAGTGGCCAGTTGGCGATCGTAGCCGTAGCGCAACATGGTGGGCAGTGAGATCAGACCCATGGCGATGACGGTAGCGGCGACAACGCCGGTGGTAGCGGCTAGGAGGGATCCCACTAAAATGACGGCGATCGCCAGCCCCCCCCGCAGCCGCCCAAAAAGAATCCCCATGGTCTCCAGCAGTTGTTCGGCAATCCCGGACTTCTGCAACATGGATCCCAGGAAGATAAAGTAGACCACGGCAAGGAGGGTAAAGTTATCCA
Source organism: Prochlorothrix sp. (assembly GCA_049452395.1). Lineage (GTDB taxonomy): Bacteria > Cyanobacteriota > Cyanobacteriia > Prochlorotrichales > Prochlorotrichaceae > Prochlorothrix. The sequence continues at coordinate 3,300 of JBMTWK010000189.1, forward strand.
TTACCCCAAAGATGCGCAGGGGCATCCCGGCCCACAGGCTTAAATTAAATTCGCCCAGCGCCGTGCCGAGCAAACTGAACAGAATTGCGGTGCCGCCAAAGGAAAAGGCGACGGGGTACCCCATGAGTAAAAATCCCAGGGCCGCAACAAACATGAGGGGCGCAAGTAGGTGGTCCATGGTTACAGATCCTCTGGGTGAGAGGGGTTGGGATTAGAGGGGTTGGGATTAGAGGGGTTGGGATTGGAGGGGTTGGGATTGGAACGATCGGAACTAGAATCCACAGATCCCAATTCAGGATTTAACGCTGTGGTTGGCCCTGGCTCAGCCGCTTCTAGCCGTAGCTTGCCCTGCAAAATCGCCACATTTTTGATCACGTCGGCAACTCCCTGGAGCAACAAAAGCACTAAACCGACCGCAATCATGGCCTTGATGGGATAGCGAGGTAAGCCTCCCGGATCCGAGGACATTTCTCGGCTGACCCAAGAGCTGACAATGACATCCCAGGAATGGAACAAAATTAAGGCGCAAAAGGGAAAGAGAAAGAAAACTGTGCCGATTAAGTTGGCCCAGGCTTTCCCTTTGGGACCAAAACGGCTGTAGCAGACATCAACCCGTACAAATTCGTCAGCTTGGAGCGTATAGGCGGCCCCCAGCAGAAATATCAGGTCAAAGAGGTACCATTGCCCTTCGATGAGGGTGTTGGAACTGAGGCTTTGGCCCACTGCTCGGCCCAGGTAGCGTCCAATTACGTTCCAAGTTCCCAGGGCTACCATGACTATGCATAACCAGGCGGTGAGTTGGCCCACGCTGCGGGTACAGCGGTTAATCCAACGCATGACACGTAATAAGAAGCTCAAGCTAGTTCTCCTCGTCTGGAAAGTACTTGATCAACACGAGACAGTTGCGTCCGTTTTCTAGGGCAATGTAGTCCAAGTAATCTACCGTTTCCTGCATCAGGGATAAACCCCGTCCCCCAACGGCGAGGGGCAGGAGTTTTTTGAGCCACTGCTTGAGGCGATCGGTAAACAACTGGCCAAAGGTTTGCCGGAGTTGGTCTAGGAACCGCTCCAGTTGCCATGCCCAACTCATCCAGCTTCCATAGTTCTGCCGGAGGGATAAACCCCGCTGTCCCAGCGTGTCCCAAATGGAGAAGGGGGAGCCATAATCCCACAGGCGTAGCTCCAAGCCCCGCTGGGTTACGGCCATCTCCAAGTCTAGGGGGGTCACCAGGGGATAGCCTTGGTGGGCATAGCGCACGGCATTACTGAAGCCTTCGGCGAGGGCTAACTTGCACTGGGGCCAGAGGGTTTCGCCGGGACAGTGGTGGCGGGCTGGATCGAGGTTCTGAAACAGAATCGCCAAGGCATGAAGATTGGTCTCGACTTGGACCCGATACCAGGTTGGCATGGCTTGCCAGTCGTCTTGGGACTGGGGCTGGGTTGGCAGGGGACTGCGTTGGGCTATGGTTTTGAGAATTGGCTCTAGTTCGTGCTGCCAAGCTGGGGCGATCGACTCCGATGGAACCAAATCGCCTGGGCTGAATGGGTCTGGGGTGATTTTTGGGGTGTTTTCTGGGGTGTTTTCTGGGGTGATTAAGGTTTGCATGGCCTCAATCACCCAATTCTGGTGTAGCGTCTGGTAGAGGTTGGCGCTGGAGGGGGGAGTCCAGCCCGATCGACTGTTGGTGGGCAGTTTTTTGAGGATGTAGCGCCGTGCGACTCGGCTGAGGCGGCTGTTGTAGAGCAGGCGTTGCCAGGATGTGGAGGGTGTTGCTGCGAACGTTGGGACGGATCCGGCCCCATAGATTAGCCCTTTGACGGTCTCCAATAGGTTATGGCTGACGAGTGCTAGGACTAGGGCAAGGCACAGGGGGGATTGAGCCGTGGCGTTGGGGGCGGAGGGGTGCGCGGCAGGGTGGTCAGTAGCGTGGTCAGCGCCTGGGGTAACCGGGCGATCGGTCTGGGGCTGTGTAGTTTGGGCCGGTAAATTCTGGGCCGGTAAATCCTGCAATGGGGTCTCTGGAGCAGACCCCAGACGACGGCCTAGGGTGGTCAGCAGGGCGGGGGGACGGTGGGCTAGCTCAATTAATTGGACGGCCTGGTGGGCAGAGACTTGGTGGGGGGTGGCATTGGTCAGAATGACGCGACGATCGGCCTCCGACGTGCCATAGATCTGGGTCACAATACGCCGCAGAATCAAGCCTGAACCCGTTGCTTCCGGGAGCCGGATCCGCTGTTCCCAGAGGGAGTCACGGGAAAAGTTTTGGAGGGGGCAAAGGGGTTCTAAGGCTTGGGCCTCATCTCCCGAAGGTTCTGGGGCAATCCATAGAGCTGTGTTGCCGATACTTGTGCTGCCGATACTTGTGCTGCCGACACTTTTAAAAAGTTCCTCCCAACTGGTCAAGGTTTGGCTAAGAACCCAGAGGGGGGTATTGGGTAACGGTAGGCAGGGGGATGGGGAGGATGGGGTGGCTTGGGTTGAGTGGATAAAGTCTTGGTAATGTTGGGAGCGCGATCGCGGCGAGGTCAGCCACTGACCTTGGGTCACGCAATTAATTTGTGGATCCCAAACATAGGCAAAGGCAGGGGGAAGCTGTGGCTGATCTTCCAGCCCTTCTACTGCCAGCGGTTCTAAGGGGAGTGCTGGCTGATGGGGCGCTTGTTCACCGAGGTTTTGCGGGTCTAGCTCTGGCTGGCCTAGTGCGGATTGATGAGGCGCAGATTGATGAAGGGCGGATTGATGGCGTGCCGATTGATGAAGCGCGGGTTTGCTCAGCACTTGCTCGCCGATGACCTGGACCCAATACCCCGGTAAGAGTCTTCGGGATCCCTTGGCCCAGGGGTAGAGTTGGGGCGCAAAGGCTTGACCACTGGCCCGGAGCCAGCCCCAAGTCCGATCGTCCAAGGGATTCGACCAGGGATCTTCCGACAAGGAATTGAATTGCGCCGCCTCTAGGGGGGGTGTTGCTAGTTTGAGGGTTTCTAACGCTGCCCCAAGGTTGGGGACCGGTGCTGGTGGGTC
>JBMTWK010000190.1:0-6315 GCA_049452395.1 Prochlorothrix sp.
CCCCCGGCCCCCTCTCCCAGGACGGGCGCGGGGGAGCAAGATGGCCCTCACCCCCCCGCTCCCGCGTCCAGGCCGGGCGCGGGGGAGGAACATGTTGCTCAAGGCTTTAGCCCCTCTCCCCCAGGGAGAGGGGTTGGGGTGAGGGAATCCCCTGCGACCCTGCAAAGTCTGCTGAACGCTAGCCCCGAAGGGGCGCAACTGTGGCAAGACCTCCAGGACTGCATCCAGGGCTATGGCTACCTCAGCGATGTGGGCACCGATGTGGCCATTCCCAACTGGCGCGATGACCCGACTCCGGCCCTGGCTTTGGTGGAGCAGTTTATGCAAAATCCCCCGCCTTCGCCTGTTGTTTCGGCAACGCCACAGCGTCAGTCCTGGCTGCAATCGCGCTTGGCCCTGAAGGGCAAGGTGGCCCAAGTGTATTTGCAACTGTTGGGGGAAGTGCGGCGATCGCTGCTGGCCTTGGCCGATCGGGGGCGGGCGGCTGGTTGCTTGGAAACCCTGGATGACCTCTTTTTCCTGACCTGGCCTGAACTGGAGGGGTTGGTTGAAGCCTTGCCCGCTGCCTCTGCTGGGAATTCTGGAGAGGGGATCCGTGGGGCGATCGCTGATCCTGCGATCCTGACCCCCATTGCCCAACGCCGAAACCAGTGGTATCAAGCGACTCAGCAGTCGGCCCCCTTTATGGTTTATGGTTTCACCGCAGCCCTCTCGGCGGATTCTCCAACGCCGCAACGGTCTCCCCAATCCAGCACGTCCCAAACGTTCCAAGGCATTGGGGCCAGCCGGGGACAGGTGGAAGGGGTGATTCTGGTGGTGCAGAATTTGCAAACCTGGCCAGAGATCGATCGCCAAACCATCCTTGTTGTGCCCTATACCGATGCGGGCTGGGCACCGCTACTGGCCCAGGGGGCGGGGGTGATTGCGGAGACGGGGGGGCGGCTCTCCCATGGGGCGATCGTCGCCCGTGAATATGGCATTCCGGCGGTGATGGGGCTGACCCATGCCCTGACCTATTTCCAAACGGGCCAACGGGTCCGCCTGGATGGCCTCCACGGTACGGTGACCCTGCTGGACCCCTAACCCCCTGCCAGTTCGATCGATTGCCGCTACACTACAGTGCCAAACCGGACCAACGGAACCGGACCCAACCGAGCTAACAACACTGGGCTAACAAAACCCTCCTCACATGAGGATCGCCCACTGTGGAACAAGCTCGGTAGGGGCAAACCCCCCGTGGTTGCCCTGGTTGGAGTCCCCAGCGGAGAGCCACAGGGGCACAACCCCCCCTAAAATTGGTCACCTCATAATCGGTCACCTCATAAAAGGGGGACGGCCCCCCCTAACAGAGCAGCAGGTTCGATCGAGGCGCACAACCCCGATCGGAGTGGTTGCCAGATCCCCGGTCCTCGTTTTTAATTGAGGCGTTTCCAAGCCCCGATCGATCCTGCCCCTTGGGCGTAACTATTCAGGGGTCTACGAAGTTAGTAGGGTTTCAGCCCTCCGATCGGAGTCCGAAGCAGCTCAAACCATACCAATCCAGGATTTTCAGAGCCTGAAACCCGCATTCTTCCGTGACCCCCTGAATGGTTACCCCTTGGGCAACCCTTCGTAACCCCTTCGTGAACAGATCCCCTGCCGTGTCCCCAAGTCAGACCCTCTATCCCCACACCCGTAAAGACAGATCTGGCGCTGAATCCCCCCGATCGCCCTCTGGCTTTTTGCGGACGGTCCAGTCCCTGCGGATGGTGAGCAGTGTCGCCGGGGGCACACTGTTGACCATTATGATGCTGTCCAGCGCCCTGGCGACGGGAGCCTTGGTGGGGCTGGCCAACTCCTTCCGGAACCTGCCCGATGTGCGGGTGGTGCAGAACTACATCCCCAGCGAAACCAGCTACGTCTATGACATGAATGGGCAACTGCTCAGCTCCATGCACGACGAAGCCAACCGCAAGGTGGTCTCCCTGGACCAAATTTCCCCCCACATGAAGCGGGCGGTGATGGCGATCGAGGACAGCCACTTTTACCAACACCCCGGCATTAACCCCAACAGCATCATCCGCGCCCTAGTGGCCAACCTTACCCAGGGGTCCGTGGTGGAAGGGGGATCGACCCTGACCATGCAGTTGGTGAAAAACCTATTTTTGACCCCGGAGCAGTCCCTCAGCCGCAAAGCCGCCGAAGCGGTGCTGTCGGTGCGGATTGAGCAGGTGCTGAGCAAAAATGAAATTCTGGAACTGTATCTGAACCAGGTCTACTGGGGCCACAACACCTACGGGGTGGAAACCGCTGCCCAAAGCTATTTCGGCAAGTCAGCGAAGGATCTCACCCTGGCTGAGGCGGCGATGATGGCGGGTTTTGTCCAAGCGCCGGAAAACTACAGCCCCTTTGATGGCAATTATGAGCTGTCGGAGGAGGGGTTAAGAATTGCCAAGTGGCGGCAGGGTGTGGTGCTCGATCGCATGGTGGAGCTGAACTGGATTACCCCGGAGGCGGCGGCGGAGGCTAAAAATGTCAAGCTCACCTTTGGCGAAATTACCTCTTTTTCCCGCAGTAAGGTTCCCTACGTGACCGAGGCGGTCTTCGAGGAACTGAGTCAGCATTTCCGCAAGGAGGAAATTCTCAAGGGCGGGATGCGGATCCAAACGACGATCGACTATGACATGCAGCGGCTGGCCGAACAGACGGTGCAAACCTGGTATCCCCGCATTCAGCAGCAGGGGGTTCAGGCGGACCAAATGGCCTTGGTGGCGATCGATCCTCGCACCCACTTTGTCAAGGCGATGGTGGGCGGGGTGAACTACAACGAAAACCAATTTAACCGCGCCACTTCGGCCCTGCGTCAGCCCGGTTCCGCCTTTAAGCCCTTTGTATACTACACGGCCCTTTCGACGGGCAAATATAACCCAGCCTCGACGATCCAAGACAGCCCAGTGAGCTATCCCGACGGGCGGGAGCGCTATGTGCCCCAGAACTACGATCGATCGTTTATGGGGGCGATGAGCCTGCAAACGGCGCTTCAGCTTTCCCGGAACGTTCCGGCGATCCGGCTGGGCCAGGATGTGGGCCTCAATAAGGTGATTGAACATTGTCGCTTGATGGGCATTACCAGCGAAATGTATCCGGTGGTGTCCTTGCCCTTGGGGGCGATCGGAATCACCCCCCTAGAAATGGCGGGAGCCTATGCCACCTTTGCCAGCCAAGGCTGGTACTCTGAAACCACCTTTATCGCCCAGGTCACCGACAGTCGCGGCGGCATTTTGCTCGACAACACCCCCCAGCCCCGCTTAGTGCTCAATCCCAAGGCCACGGCCCAGCTTACCCAAATGCTCCAGGCGGTGGTAACGGGGGGCACCGGGCGGGCGGCGCAGCTCGATCGGCCCACGGCGGGTAAAACCGGCACCACCAGTTCTGAGCGGGATATTTGGTTTGTGGGCTATGTGCCGCAGCTTGCCGTGGCGATGTGGATCGGCAATGATGACTTCAGTCCCCTGGGGCGGAATGCGACGGGGGGGGGTACGGTTGCGCCCATTTGGAAAGACTTTATGATTCGCGCCCTCAAGGACCAACCCGTCCAGCAGTTTCCCAAGCCCTAGTCTTGGGTTACCCCATCTCTTCCCCGCTGGCCCGTCCCATTCTGCCCTTGCTGCCCTGAACTAACTCAGGGTTGTCGTCTTCGGGAGTATCCCACTTTAGCGATTGAATCGACCGGGTAGGGGCAAACCCCCCGTGGTTGCCCTGATTTTGGGCCAAAGCGGGTCGGCACGGGGGCACGACCCCTACCAAAATCTTCTAAAGTGGGATGCACTCTCTTCTTCTGATCCTTGTAGGCTTGTCTCTGGTCCCGACACCCCTACAATAGGGAAAGTTTTTGCAACCCTGTTTAGCCCACTTTTATTGGATTAAAGCATTGGACCATGCTGCTTAAATGCACGACTCGCCATATCCGCATCTTCACGGCTGAGGTCAAGAAAAACGACCTTGTTCCCAGTGACAGCGTGCTCACCCTGGACGTGGACCCAGACAATGAGTTCATCTGGACTGAGGAAACGCTTCAGCAGGTCTACCGCAAGTTTGATGAGCTGGTGGAATCCTATGCGGGAGAAGACCTTACAGAATATAATCTGCGTCGCATCGGCTCGGATTTGGAGCATTTTGTTCGATCGCTGCTCCAGCGGGGAAGCATCGCCTATAACCTCAACAGCCGTGTGCTGAATTACAGCATGGGTCTACCCCAAGTTGCACCCCAGGAGTAGTGCCAAAATCATGAACGCCGCGATCGCATCCCCTGCCCTCCACTGTCCCAACTCCCACTGTATGCACCCCAACGCCTTCGATCGGGTGCACTGCGAAGCCTGCAATACCAGGCTGGTGCGGAGATTTCTGCGGGTGGTTGGCCCCTTGCCCCAGCCGCCCGCCCCCGGCCAATTACTGGGGAACCGCTATCAGTGGGTGGGGACTGGGGACGATCGTATCGTTCTCGATACCCAACCGGGGATGACCCCCGCCTTGGTGGAAGAAGTCCCAGACTTTCTGCTGCCCTACCTCCGGCTGTTGCCCCAGCGCCTTGCCGTGCCCCAGATCTACGGCTTTGTCTACCGGGACGATTTGAGCCTCTTCCTGCTGGAGGATGTGCCGGTTCGGGCCTACGTTGACCCCCAGTACCAAGCCGATTCCAACTCCCCCCATGCCGGGGGCCAACTGCTGCCGACGCTTCAGGATCAGTGGGCGACTAGCTCCCTACAACGGCAGTTGGGTTGGCTCTGGCAAATGTCTAACCTGTGGCTGGCCTTGGCACAGCATAAAGTTGCTGCTACGCTGCTGAACCCCGAATTGCTGCGGGTGGACGGGCCGGTGCTGCGCCTGTTGGAACTGCAACTGACCCCCGCAACCCCCACCCTAGAGAAGCTGGCGGACCTGTGGGAAACCCTGCTACCCAGCAGCCACGAGCAGATCCAACCCTTCTTGCAAAAAATTATTACCCTGATTCAAAGTCGGGACATTCGCTACCCCCACCCCCTCAGCCAACTCCTTCAGCAGGCCGTGGTGCAAGCCAACCAAGGGCGGGACTGTGTGCTGACGATCGCCACCCAAACCGATGCAGGGCCTAGCCGCCAAAATAACGAAGATTCCTGCTTTCCCCCCAGCTACTCCAGCGTGACGGGTCAGGCCGGTGGCTCTTCCTTGGCCATTGTCTGTGATGGTTTGGGCGGTCATGAGGGGGGGGAAGTGGCCTCTTCCATGGCGGTGCAAATTTTGCAGGAGCAGCTTCAATCCCTCACCAACGCCGACACGGCTCAGAATCCGCTGTACCCCATCCAAAAGGCAATTACCCAGGCTAACGATGCCATTAGCAGCCGCAATAACGACGAAAAACGCCAGGAACGGCGGCGCATGGGCACGACTCTGGTTTCGGCCCTAACCCTGGATCCCTTTACCTATATTTTCCATGTGGGGGACAGTCGGGCCTATTGGATTACCCCCCACAACTGTCGGCAAATCACGGTGGATGATGACCTGGCGGCCCGCCATGTGGCTTTGGGGTTTGGTTTGTATCGATCGGTGCTGCAAAGCCCCACCTCCGGCGCACTGGTCCAGGCGTTGGGGATGTCGGCCTCTGTGAACCTGATGCCCAATATCGTGCCCTTTTTCCTGGATGAGGAAGCCCTGTTGCTGCTGTGTTCCGATGGTCTGAGCGATAACGACTTGATGGAGCGGATTTGGGATGAAATTCTGCTGCCGGGGCTGCACCATCCAGAGCAATTGGCCCAAACCTGTCAGCAGCTTGTCCAGGCGGCTAATACCCTCAATGGCCATGACAACGTAACCGTGGCGCTGATTCACTGCAAGTTCCAAGCGCCCGCCCCCTTTGACTCCAGCACGCTGCTGGATCTGTTGCACCCCGGCAACCTCAACCCCCAGGATCTCTTGACGGAGCCGATCCAAGGCCGATCGGGTTTTGAGCCGGAAGAGGAGGAAATTACAGGTTTTTTGCCCAAGACGGTGAGTCCTGCGCAAGCCCCGATCACGGCTCCAGAGCAGATGGATCTAGGGGGGTCTGAAAAAAAACCGTGGTCGCCGCTGATGTGGATTTGGGGCTTGATGGTGCTGACGATCGCCGGAACGGTGATTGGAGCCTTTCTGTTTTCCCCTTTTTTTAACCTCAGAAACAGCCACGATCCCTTCAGTTCTCCCCTTCCCAGCCCCAATCTTACGCCTCCGGCCCCGGAGACCTCCCCCCTCAATGTTGCTCCCTCTCCGGAGGCTTCCCTAACCGATCCCGCCAATCCTGACCCCACGGATCCCGACGCTGCC
>JBMTWK010000191.1:0-6304 GCA_049452395.1 Prochlorothrix sp.
CGACTTCCTCGTCACCTTTGCCCCAACTGCCCCCTGGACCCTCCTCGATTTAGTCATCATCGAAACCGAACTAGCCGCCCTAGTAGAGCGCGATGTGGATCTAATTGAGAGAAAAACGATCGAAAAAAGCCATAACCAGCTTCGCCGAGACGCAATCCTCAACTCAGCCCAAATCATTTACCAGAAAGATAATGAACCCGCGTGATCGAGCTTCCCTTCAAGATATGCTCAAAGCTGCCGATCGGGCCAGTAGTTTTACAGCTAAAATGAGCTATGCATCATTTGAGGCCGATATTCAAGCTCAATCTGCGGTGCTGTATCAAATTATTATTATTGGCGAAGCAGTCAAACGCCTATCCCCAGACTTCCGCAGCCAACATCCTGAAGTTTCCTGGAGTGCGATCGCAGGAATGCGAGACAAGCTGGTTCATGACTATGATGGAGTTGAAGTTGAGCGCGTTTGGTCAACCCTTCAGACCAATATTCCCGCTTTGATTGGCCAACTCCAAACAATTCTTGCAGAGTAAGCAAGCCATGCAGTATGAACTATGGCAAAGCTTAGAAGGATTCTCCCCCCTGAACATGGATAATTCCCTCCGATCGCCCCAGAACCAGACTATCGCCCGCTTTTCCCTCAAATCCCAACCCACAGACTTTGAATTTTGGCAGACCCGATCGCCCCAGGACCGCTTAAATACCCTGCTGAGCTTGCGATCGGACTATCACCAAACCCAAGCCATGCTCAATACCGACTTTCTGGACTTCCTCGCCTTACTGAACCAACACCAAGTCCGCTATCTCATTGTGGGGGGCTATGCTGTCGCAGTCCATGGGCACCCCCGTTACACCAAAGATATTGATATTTGGCTAGAAATAAGCTTGGAAAACGCCAAGAACCTCTTAGCAGCACTCCAAGACTTTGGCTTTGGCTCCCTAGGCTTGACAGAAGAAGATTTTCTCAGCCCCGATCGGGTTATCCAACTGGGTTATCCCCCTAACCGGATTGACCTGCTGACCAGTATTGATGGGGTTGAGTTTGGGGAATGCTATGGCGATCGCCTCCAAGTGCAACTACAAGGACTGACCTTACCCTTTATTGATCTCGACAACCTACGGCGCAACAAACAAGCCTCTGGACGCTTGCAGGACTTAGCAGACCTTGAGAACCTTCAGTGAGTTCGATCCCCCGGATTCCAGGCCCAAATGAGCTAGTTCTGGCAAAAATAGTGCATTACCGATGGCTGGGGTTCCGATCGAATGCTCACCCCGCCCTGCTCAATGTGGACCTGTTTGCCTTCGATCGGCGCTGTTTTAGACAATCGAAGCCGATCGCGATCGCTGCACTTGGTCGTATTCCACTTGGCCGTAATCGAGCTTGATAATGCGATCGGCCTGGGCAAAGTAGTGATCATCATGGCTAATGGCAATCACCGTCTTGCCTTGGTTCCGCAACTGGGGCAAAAACTGACTGTAGAACAAATCCCGGAACACCGGATCTTGGTCCGAAGCCCACTCATCAAAGAGGAAAATGGGGCGATCCTCCAAGTAAGCCGTCAGGAGGCTGAGGCGTTTGCGCTGGCCCTGGGAGAGGGAGGTGGTGGAGAGGTGGCCTTGGTGAACGCTGACCTTGTGGTCTAGGCGCAGTTGTTGGAGGTATTTGCGGGCTTCTTCGTCTAGGTTGTCGTGATCTAGGCCGAGGAGGCGATCGAAGAGGTAAAAATCGGCAAAGACCACGGAAAAATGCTGGCGGTACCATTCGCGGTTGTGGTCCTCGATCGGCTCCCCATCCAGGGTAATCCGGCCCGCATCAGGCCGATACAGCCCCGTAATCAGCTTTGCTAGGGTCGATTTCCCGCTGCCATTGCCCCCAACCAAGAAAATTAACTGCCCTGGTTGCAGTTCCAAATCCACCGGACCCACCTCAAACACACTGTCGCCCTGTTCCGCCGGATAGGCATGGGTGACCCCCTCCAGCCGCAACTGCTGCCACTGGTGGCGAATTGCACCCGGAACGGTCTCGGTTTCCGCAGAATCCGACAAAGATAGGCCCAAAGACTCAATTTTATCGAGGGCAATGCCCGCACGGCTAAGGATGGGCAAACTGTTGACCAACCGCTCCATGGGTACCATCAAATAGGTAAACATGAGGATATAGCCGGAAAGGGTCGGTAGGTCGAGGTTCATGAACTTGGGGAGGGCAAACATGACGAAACCGACCGCAAAGAAGAAAATAAGCTTGCCCCAGGTCGAGGTGACCGAAAAGAAGGTGAGGCCGAGGGTGCTGTGGCGGCGGAAGGTGGCGGCGGTGTCTTGGAGGTCTTCCCGGAGAAAGGCTTGGCGGCGGCGATAGTGGAGCTTGAGTTCCTTGGTGCCGTCGGTGACGGTGCGGAAATGCTTGAGCAAGTCATCCTGCTGTTCCCGTGCAAGGGCCAGTTGTTGCCGTCCCTGGTTGAGCAAAAATTGGCAACTGCCCAGTGCGAGGACGGTTAGCAAGCAAACCATCATGAATACGCTCCAGGACAGCCAAATAATGTAGGCCAGCCCCCCCAGCACCATGGCGAGGTCAATGCAGAGGAAGGGCAACAGCCGCACTGCATCGGAGACGGCCTGGACATCATCGGTGAGGGTGGCTAAGAGCCGGGGCGATCCGACGCGCTCTAGGTGATCGAGCTTGGAGCCGAGGATTTGGCGGCTGAGGCGTAGGCGCAGGTGAAAAACGGCCTCCTGGGAGAGGCGAATCAGCATGACCTGGGAGAGGATGCTGGTGGCGAGGGCGAGGGCGACGAGGCCCAAAAAGGCGAGGCCGAGGGCGGTGACTGAGGTGGTGCTGCCTTGGCTGATGGCGCGACTGATGAGGGCGATCAGTCCGGCGTTGCTGCCGCCGCTGAGGAATCCGGCTCCAATGGCGATCGCCACCATCTGCCAGGAGGATCGGATCAAAAAGGTAATGAGCTTCATAGACGGCGCAACGAAAACAAACGGGACGGTCAAGTTTTCTTGAGGATTGTGTACGATTGTATGCCGTTGCGGCAGGCTTCTGAAGAGAAAAGGGATTAATTGTCCGGTATGCAAACCCTGCTGGGGGGTCACCGATTGGGTGTTGGGGCGGTGTTTAGTTGTGGTGTGGGGGTGATTTTGGTGGGGTGTCGGGGTGATGGTTGTTGTGATTTTGGTGGGATTTTGGGGCGGTGTTGGGGTGATGTTGCTGGGATTTTGGGGCGATATTGGGGGTGTATCCCACTTTCGCCTATGGACAGCCGGTCCGGCTATCCCACAACCACCTCTTGGGTGGGATGGGCCTCTGGCCCGTCTAAAGTGGGATGGACCCGATATTGGTGGGATCTTGGGGCGATCGATCGCCGTTCCAGCTTGATATTCCAGTTTGATCTGCCCGTATTCCAGCTTGATCTGCCCGATCGATCACCGGGGGGCTGTTGTGGTCACCTTCTGTTCAATTTGAGTCAGCAGATCGGTAATGACCTCGCTGAGGGGCAGCACCTCAACCAATTTCTCCCGTGCCTCTGGGATGCGCTCAAGGTCGCGCAGACGCAGAATTTCAAGGCCGAGCTGATGGAGTTGTTGGTGTTTTTGGTGCAGTTGTTTGATCTCCTGCCAGTGTCCATACTGGGCCAGTCCCTCTGTATCGAGCCAATGGCCTAATTTGCAGTTGTGATGGGAGGTCAGTTCCGGTGGAGCCTCGGCGTGGGGTTGGCTAAGGCAGTTGTTGAGTTTCATCCACCATAGGGCGTGCTGGGCTTTGGTTAGGGCGAAGTTCATGAATAAAACCCTCAAAACTCTATGGGGCACCTCGAAAAATCCAGGTTTTAGCCACAATTGCCCCAACAGAATCAGGGTTGTGACGGGCAGCTTTGCCGCCTACCCCAATTAATCGAGGTGTCCTCTGGATTTACTATAGCTTTGGTCTTTGGGTTCCTCCCCAATTCCCTTACAAATCCACACGGGGCCGCTAGCGCTCCCTCATGGGGTCACCGCAGAAAATTCAAATTTGTCCGATCGGCTTGCCGATATCCCACGGCAGAGCATTTGTGGGAGGAGCCTTGCTGGCCCGTCCAAAGTCGAGATGTTCCCGTTTCTATTAGCCAGGATTGGCTTTTTTCCAGAATTCCCGATATCCTGATTGCAGTCCCCTGCCCCTATCATTCTGGCTAATGCCCCATGTTTTTAAGTTATGCAGCCTGATAAACCCCTCGGCTTAGTGATCCAAGGTTCCCTCAGTAAGGGCTTGGAAGTTCGACTCCATGCAAACGTTTCCGTGGAAGAAATGCGGGTGGGGAAGTTTTTGGTGGTGCAGGGGCGACGATCGCGGTTTTTCTGTCTCCTCACCGATGTGACGCTGGGTGCGGCTAGTGCCCGAATTTTGGCGAATCCGCCGGAGGCGGGGAATGATTTTTTGCAGGAGGTTTTAGCGGGCAATAATCTCTATGGCACGATCGATTTAGCCCCGATGCTGATGTTTACGCCCAAGGTAGAGGGGGAGTATGGGGCAGAGGGCTATGGTGCGGAGGGGGGCAAAAGTAACCGATCGCGCAAAAGCCGCCGCAAAGCGGACAAAGGGGCTAACCCAGGGCAAAGTGCTAACGACCAACTGACCCTAGGCTCCTATGAGGCCCAAAGCAGCGAAGCCCTAGAGCTATTACCGGTAAAAACCATCCCCAGCCACTTTAGCCAGGTTTATGAAGCCTGTGAGCGGGATTTCCGGATGGTATTTGGTTGGGAAGATGATCCCCATCGGCGCAATTTTTCGATCGGGCGACCGATCGATATGGATGTGCCCATTTGTTTGGATCTCGATCGCTTTGTGGAGCGCAGCAACGGCATTTTTGGCAAATCCGGGACGGGGAAGTCTTTTTTAACCCGCTTGGTCTTGGCGGGTACTATCCGCAAACAGGCCGCAGTGAATTTGATTTTTGATATGCACTCGGAGTATGGCTGGGAGGCAACCCGTGAGGGGCGGCAACTGAGTACGGTGAAGGGGCTGCGGCAACTTTTCCCCGCTGAAGTGCAAATTTACACTCTAGATCCGGAGTCAACGCGGCGGCGGGGGGTGCGGGATGCCCAGGAACTGTATATTGGCTACGATCAGATTGATGTGGAAGATTTGATGCTGGTGCGGGATGAGTTGAACTTATCCGAGGCTAGCTTGGAAAATGCGATTATTTTGCGCAATGAGTTTGGAAAGTCCTGGATTAACCGGCTGTTGACCATGGGTAACGGTGAAATTCAGGAGTTTTGCGAAGTGAAGATGGGCAGCAAGGCTTCGATTATGGCTTTGCAACGGAAGCTGACCCGCTTGGATGACCTTAAATATATCCGTAATACCTGCCCTAAGAACTATATCGGCGAAATTCTCCAGGCTTTGGATGCGGGCAAGCATATTGTCATTGAATTTGGCTCTCAGTCCAATATGCTTTCCTATATGCTGGCCACCAATACGATTTCCCGACGGATTCACCAAGCCTATGTGCGCAAGGCTGAGGTTTTTTTGCAGACCAAGAACCCCAGCGATCGGCCTCGGCAGCTAATGATTACGATCGAAGAAGCGCACCGCTTTTTAGACTCCAATACGGTGAAACAGACGATTTTTGGGACGATCGCCCGCGAAATGCGGAAATACTTTGTGACGCTGTTAGTTGTCGATCAGCGGCCTTCGGGCATTGATCCGGAGGTTATGTCCCAAATTGGCAGCCGGATCACGGCTTTGCTCAACGATGAGAAGGATATTGAGGCGATCTTTACGGGAGTTGCAGGGGGGCAGAATCTGCGATCGGTGCTGTCTAAGCTGGATTCTAAGCAACAGGCGCTGTTGTTGGGCCATGCGGTGCCGATGCCGGTGGTGGTGCAAACGCGGGCCTATGATGAGAAGTTCTATGCAGATTTGGGGGTGACGGATTGGGAGTCGTTGCCGACGGAGGTGGTGTTGGAAGCGGCCTTGGCGGCTAAGGCGGATTTGGGGTTTTAAGGGGGAGCCGGATTAAAGCGACCGGATTAAAGCTAAAAGATTGCCGAGGGTGAGGGTTCTTATGGGAGGATGGGGAATGCTGATTCAAACTGTACGGAAATGCGGCTAGAAATTACAGATCTTGAGAACCAAATTCGTCAAGCCAAGCTCATTGGTCGTATGGATATGAAGGGAACTCAGGAGATCGACACGGAATTTGGCCTGAAGCTCGGCAGTAGTCTTTTGCCGGTTTTGGTGGATCTGTCCGAGGTGGATTTTCTGGCTTCCATTGGGATGCGGACGTTGATTTCAACGGCGCGAGGGGTCCACAACCGAGGCCATAAA
>JBMTWK010000192.1:0-6274 GCA_049452395.1 Prochlorothrix sp.
AGGGCAATAGCCGCGCCCAGATTACGGCTTCGACTGAAAACGGCGATAGTCAGGGTATTGCTTTCCAGAATCTCGATCGGCTGACCGTGAATCAGGGAGACATTACAGCAACGACTGTGGGGGGAAGTGCGGCTGATTTAGTCATTGGCAACAATAATGGCCTTAATCTTACCCCCCTCAGTCAGATTTCTCTCAATGACGGCAATTTATCGGTTGCAGCAACGGGGAGCGGCACCGCAGGGCAGCTAATTATCATCACCGATACCCTCACGGGGACCAATAACTCATCTATCTCAGCCGCGACCAACAGTGGTCAAGGTCAGGGAGTTACGCTCTCTAGCCTCCAAACCCTGAGCCTGAGTGACGGCAGCAGTATCACGGCCTCTACGGTGGATGGTGTTGCGGGGAATATTCTCCTCAATCCCCAAAATGCAGCGGTGCAGTCCGTTGTCCTCGATCGAGGGAGTATTAGTGTGGCTGCGACGGGCATAGGTTCATCGGGGAGTGTGTCTCTCAATGTGTTGGATCTGGTGGCGCGGAATGATGCGCAGATTTCTGCGTCTACAAATCTAGGGATTGGTGGGAGTGTGCTATTGCCCAATTTAATTCGTCTTTCCCTTGAAAATAGTCTGATTCAGGCTGCGACTGAGGCTGGAGAGGCGGGGAGCGTCAATATTAGTGCGATCGAGGGGATTCAGCTCCAAGGAACGCTGAGTGATGGACGGGCCGCAGGGGTTTCTGTGGCGGCAACGACGGCTGGACAAGCGGGGAGTTTGACGGTGACTACGCCCAGTCTTGGGGTCAGCAATGGCGCGGCTCTGTCTGTGGCAGCGGGGGGCAGTGCCCAGGGGGGGAACCTCAGTCTGGCCCCGTGGGGTAGTGGTCCCGATCTGCGGGTAACCTTGGCCCAGGGCACAATTTCCGGCTCTACCACCGGCAGTGGTCGGGGAGGTTCGCTCACCTTTTCTGCGCCTCAGTCCCTTTTGATTCAAGGTGTGGGTCAGGTTTTGGCTGAGAGTAGCGGTAGCGGTACAGCGGGCAGTATTGGTTTAAGTTCTGCCTATGTCACCGTTGCCGAGGGTGTGGAGCTTTCCACGTCAACAACGGGGAGTGGTCGGGGGGGCGATATTAATATTGCTGCGGGTAACCGTTTCCTTCTAAGCAATGCTCGGGTGAGTACCAATGCGGCTGGCACAGAAAATGGTGGGGATATTACAGTTACGGTTGACAATCCGGCTTCAAGCCTGATTTTTGACAATATTGTGCTGCGACGTGGTGTTGTTTCTGCTAACTCGGAGCAAAGCCTAGGGGGCAGTCTTAACTTCCGAGCGGCCAACTCCTTGGTGATGTATGACAACAGCCTCATTTCCACGGGGGCAGGACTGCGGGGGAATGGTGGAGATATTAGCCTTTTTGTTAAGTTTTTGATTGGTATACCGTTGCAAAATAATGATATTGCTGCCAATGCTATCGAAGGTAATGGCGGGCGGATTAATTTAACCGCAGAGGGTCTTTTTGGCTTCTATGTCCAGAATGTGGACTTCCCGGAGGTAACTATTCAGGGGTCTACGAAGTTAGTAGGGTTTCAGCCCTTCGATCGGAGTCCGAAGCAGCTCAAACCATACCAATCCAGGATTTTCAGAGCCTGAAACCCGCATTCTTCCGTGACCCCCTGAATGGTTACTCCCGGAGTTAGATCCGCGCAACAATATTACGGTCAGTTCCCGCTTTGGCAACTCTGGTATTGTGGCGATCTCGACAACTTTGGATCCGAGTCAGGGTTTGACGGCTTTGGCTGTGGATTTATTGGATCCGACGAGTTTGATCGATCGGCGGTGTAGCCTCCGCAGTAGCGCCAGTAAGAGCCAGTTTACCCTCGCAGGACGGGGAGGATTGCCTCCTGCGCCGGGATCTGGGGTAGAATTGAGCAATCCTGGTGATGATCTACGCTTATCGAGGTCTGGGAGTCTGGGGCTGCGGGGGAGTGCTGCTTTGCGCCAAGGGGTGAGTTCCGTCATGCTGAGTGCTTGGTCAGCAGGCGAGGGGGGTGGGAAACCCCAACTTCAGGAGGAAGGAGTACCAAGATTGGGAGATTGCCAGTAGAGGGGTGTGGTGGCTTAAGGTTGGGGCTTTGTGCGGTTATGTTCTGATATTTGACCCAGAATTAGCCCCAAAATCGGCCCCAGGACTGGCCTGAATATCCGCTGTAATTGCTTTGCTGTTTTGGAGTTACCGTCATGCGTCCACTGTTATCTTGTTTAGTTCTGAGTTTGTTGGGCTTGGGTATGCCCCCAGTTGTGGCTGTGGCGGCTGAAAATTCAACTTCGGTGGCGGCTTTGGACTCAATACGGGGGGACATAGCGAGTGAAGGGGCTATATCCCAGGCTTTTCTGGTTCAGGGGGTGGAACTCTACCAAGCTGGCAACTTTGCTAGGGCAGCGCAGGTGTGGCAGCAGGCGGCGGATCAACTGGCGGGGGATCCTGTGGGACAGGCTACGGCTTTGACCCATCTGTCCCTTGCCCAACGTCAGTTAGGCCAGTGGGATCAGGCCCAAATTTCCCTAGATCGTAGCCTCACTCTGCTTCAGGGCTTACCAACCCATGAGGCCCAACAGTTCACCTTGGCTAAAACCTTGAATGCCCAAGGTAGTTTGGATTTAGTGACGGGGCATCTGAATCAAGCTTTGTATCATTTTCAGCAAGCAGCGTTACTCTATGGCCAATTGGGCGATGATACGGGTCAATTTCAGAGCCAAATGAACTGGGCTAAGGTTCTTCAGGCCCAGGGCCGGAATACCTTGGCTAAACGGCAGCTTGAGGAGCTAGCGGCAGCGATTCAGCAAACGCCTGATTCGGCTTTGAAGGCAGCAACCCTGCGACAGTTGGGTGAGGTGGTGAAGCTGACGACTAGTTTGGAGCAAGGGGAGAAGTGGTTGCAGGAAAGTTTAAGGGTTGCGGAGTCGATCGACTCACCTACGGAACGCAGTGCCACCCTGCTCAGTTTGGGGTTATTGGCTCAAACGCAGAATAATGCCAGTCAAGCCTTGGAATATTACCGATCGGCGGCCAATCTTGCCCCTTTCCCGGTGGTGAGGCTTCAGGCGCTGACCAGTGCTTTTGAAATTTTGATGGAGTCTTCTCAACCGGGTCAATCTGGCCGATCGAGGGGGGAGCAAAGCCAAAATTGGAGTTCCGCCGTTGTGCAGCAGGAGATTGAGCAAGTCTTGGGCCAAGCCCCTCCCAACCGGACTGTTCTGTTTGCCCAAGTTCACTATGCTCAGACGTTACTGAAGGCTCCGATCGAGGTCGCTCCTGGAAAGATTGCTGAGATTTTAGCGGATGTGGTTCAAAAAGCGAGGGTAGTAGCGGATCCCCAGGCAGAGTCCTACGGTTTAGGACGGTTAGCTCAGGTTTATGAGCAATCTGAACGCTGGAGCGAGGCGCAGGCTTTGACAGAAGAGGCACTACGGGTGGCAGAACGGGTCAATATGCCGGAGATTGCGTACCAGTGGCAGTGGCAGTTGGGGCGAATTTTGCGGGCTGAAGGTCAGTTAGAGGGGGCGGAGGTTGCCTATGAGACTGCGATCGGAATTTTACAGGATTTACGGGGTGACTTGGCTAGCTTAAACCCAGAAGCGCGATTTTCCTTCCGTGAGGAGATTGAGCCGATTTATCGCCAGTATGTCAGTTTGTTGTTAACTCCCCGATCGGCCTCCCCAGCGGTTACGTTACCCCCTGCCGATTCGGGTGATTTAGTTTCTGCTTTAGTTTCCCCTGGTGTAGTTTCTTTTAACTTAGGCTCCCCTAGCTTAGGCTCTCCTTCTTCTTTCTTGTCTTCCTTTAATTCCCTGGCTAAAGCACTTGACTTCCCCTGGAAATCCTCTATGACAGCCCAAGGAACTGATTTAGCCGCTGAATTTCGGTCTCACTCCCCTAAGCTCAAGTTGGGGAATCTCAGTCCTGGTTTTGGGGGGGTGGATCATGGGGTGGGTTTGGCTCCGGGGGCATTAGAGGCTGTGGTGGGCCAGCGATCGGGAGAATCCGGGGAATTAAGCCAGGAAAAGCTCGATAAAGCCCGCCAGGTGATTGAATCCCTCCAATTGGCGGAATTGGTCAACTTTTTTCAGGCAGATTGCGTTACCGTCGAGGCCATTGATGCAGACCAGATTGATCCTAAGGCGGGGGTGATTTATACGATTTTGCTGGAAGATCGCCTGGAAATTTTGCTTAGCCAGCCGAATCGCCCCATTTTCCATAAAAGTGTTGCGGTTTCAAACGATCGTATCGAATTTGTAGCCCAAATGTTGCAAAGGCGACTGCGGCGACAGGAAGGTGGATTTCGCCCCCTGACCCAGGCTCTGTATGATTGGTTGATTCGCCCGATCGAGGCAGAACTCGCCCAACGGGATATTGAAACCTTAGTTTTTGTGCTGGATGGGGAGCTGCGCAATATTCCGATGGCGGTTTTGTTTGATGGGGAAGAGTATTTGCTGGAAAAATATGCTTTGGGCCTAACTCCGGGGCTTCAGCTTTTTGATCCTAAGCCCTTGAAAGAACAGCCCCTGACGGCGTTGATTGGGGCGCTCAGTGAGGCTCGGCAGGATTTTACACCGCTACCCGCAGTGCCCCAGGAAGTGGAGACGATTAACCAGTTTCTGCCCACCACGCTGTTGATGAATGAATCTTTCCAAAAAGGTGCAGTTGCCAAGCAAATCACCCAAAATCCAGCCCCGATCGTGCATTTTGCAACCCATGGTCAGTTTAGCTCTAACGCAGAGGATACTTTTATTTTGACCTGGGATGGTCAGATTAATATTAATGAGTTTAGTGAGCTGCTTCAGGGGGGCTTTTTAGGGGATGATCAGGCGATCGAGCTATTGGTCTTTAGTAACTATTCAGGGGTCTACGAAGTTAGTAGGGTTTCAGCCCTCCGATCGGAGTCCGAAGCAGCTCAAACCATACCAATCCAGGATTTTCAGAGCCTGAAACCCGCATTCTTCCGTGACCCCCTGAATGGTTACGGTCTTTAGTGCTTGTGAAACGGCGGCAGGAGATTCGCGGGCTGCTTTGGGACTGGCGGGGTTAGCGGTGCGGGCCGGTGCCCGGAGTACCTTAGCGACGCTGTGGCAGGTGGATGACTTGGGAACGTCGAAACTGATGGGGCAGTTTTATGCCAACTTGGCGACGGGAGAAATGACCAAAGCGGAGGCTATTCGCCAAGCCCAGATTTCTCTGCTGAAAACCAATGGATTTGAGCATCCTTTCTTCTGGTCGCCCTTTGTTTTGGTAGGGAACTGGCTCTAGAAGCTGGTTAGAAGGCTCAGTAAAAGCGCTTCAGTCCACTCCACGACGGCCCCATAGGTATCGCCGGTGTGCCCCCCCAGGCGGTGGTTGAACCATGCGCCACTGCCGAGACCGATCGCCAGACCGCCCCCTGTAAGGCCGATCGCCGCCGTTACCGGTAGCCCCCCTAAGCCTACGCCAAGACCCGTCACTGCTAAGAGGCAAACCAGGCTGAGCAGCCAGTCTTGGGGCGATTGGAACTCCTGTTTATGGAATGCACCTTTGCCCTGGGGCTTGAGGTAGGGGTAGCGGGCGATCGCGGCAACCTGTGCCCAGCGGCCCCAACTGGCAACAAGGGGTAGTGTCCAGAAGAGATTTAGGGAGCATTCAGCCCAAGCAACGGTTTTCAGCAGGAGAATCAGGACTGCAACCATGGCCCCAAAGGCTCCTGTGACGCTATCGGCCATAACGGTGAGGCGACGATCGGGATCGGTGACGGCTAGACCGTCGGCGGTGTCCATGGCTCCATCTAAGTGGAGTCCGCCTGTGAGTCCAACCCAAAGGCTTACGCCTAGTGCAGCTTCAACTAGGGAGGGGAATTCCAAGGTTTTTAAGAAAAAATGGGTGCTTGCTAAGATTAAACCAATAATAAGGCCAACAATGGGTGAAAACCGGGCGATGCGGTGAAAGTTGCCGGGAATGAGGGAGTAGATCGGTAGGGTGGTGTAGAAGGTGAGACTGGCCCAAAAGGAGGCAAACATAAGTGATATTTCGATAGTGATATTTCTAGGGTTTGGAGCGTTAGCTTGGGAATGAGGGCTTTAGGTTCCTAAATTGACGCTAAAAGTCTTCTTCATCTTCTAAGGGAGTCTGATTCCAAGCCTCAAGGTCAATTTCCTCCAGTTCCCCTTCTTCCTTCACGACTTGTCCATTAAAGAAGTCGGCAAAACTCTTAGCAGCTCGTATCACTTCATCCTCTGCCCAAAGGGCC
>JBMTWK010000193.1:0-6273 GCA_049452395.1 Prochlorothrix sp.
TTGGTGTGCGGCTAAGAGGGTCGGCACTGGGGCGTGATCCTGGTTGCCTTGGTGTGCGGCTAAGAGGGTCGGCACGGGGGCGCGACCCCTACCTTGTACCTTGTTGGGTTGCCTGAGGTGTACCTGGGTTTTAACTGGCTGGGGTTTTGATCGTTGTCTCACTGAGCAGACTGCGCTGGACCACTTGGCCTGCTTCTAGGGGCGATGCACTGCGCACGACATAGACTTCTCCCACGTTCAGCCCCTCCAGAATTTCCACCTGCCCTTTGCTCGATCGGCCCACCCGCACAGATCGGGCCTCCACCACGGTCTCGCCTTCGCCATTGGGCTGGGGCACCACCACAAACACCTGCTTGGTTTCCCCTGCCCCCACCTCTAGGGCGCTTTCTGGCACGACGATCTGGGGTTGGCTATTGCTGGGTACGGTGATGCGGGCGAGGAGTCCGGCTCCCAGTTGTCCTTGGGGATTGGGCATTCGGACTTCGATCGGAATTTGCTGGTTGTTGCTGGCGATCGGGGCAATGCGGTTAATCAAACCGGGCAAGGTTGCACCGGGCACTGCATCAAGGGTAATGCTCACCTGCTGGCCCGGTCGAATCTGCCGAATATCTAGGTCGGAGACCTCCATCCGCACCTGCAATTCCGCAAAGTCGCCCAAGCTCAACACGGCCTGTCCGGGCTGGACCAGATCCCCCGGATCGACGAGTCGCTCCATCACAACCCCATCCTGGGGGGCTTTGAGTTGGGCATAGGTGAGGCGTTCTTGGGCTTGGCGGACGATCGCCTCTTGGGCCGCTACCTGAGCCGCTGCGACTTGGATCGCCTGTTGGCGGGTGCGGATGCGCTCGGTTAGGGACTTGAGGCTGGCTTCTAGGCTGCGGCGCTTGGTTTCGCCCTGTTCTGCGGCCTGTTGGGAGACGGCTCCTTCGGTGGCGAGTTGTTGGAGACGCTGGGCATCGATCGCCGCCTGTTCTAGTTGTGCTTGGATTTCAGCATATTGCGCCTGAACTTCTGCTAGTTCCGATTGGGCCTCTGCCTGTTCAAACTGCTGGCTGGCCCGCTCGGCTTGGGCATTGACCAAATCCGCTTGGAGTAGGGTGGCATCCAACTGGCCGATCGTTTCTCCAGCCCGGACCCGATCGCCCACATCCACCCCCAGCCCCACCAACTGCCCCTGAACCTGTGCCCGTAGCTCGATGCGCTGGCGCGGCTCGGTCAGGCCGGTATATTCCAGGTCTGCCTCCAGGGTTTGGGCAGCGGCGATCGCCACATCCACCGTTACGGATCCGCCCTGGACCTGCTGACCCCTCGGTCCACCCCCGCCCCCCTGGGGCGCTTCTGCTTCCTTGGGCGCTTCTCCCCCGCAGCCCGCGAACAACAGGCTGGCTAAACCTAGCCCTAAAACCTGTCTGCGGAGGCTTTTGGGCAGGGGGGGGCGATCGGGATTGGCGGGATAATGGGGTTGCATGGGAATCAGTTGCAAGAATTGGCGAAGGTGAGGCATGGGCTGTCTCCTAACAAGGAAGAACGTAAGAGGACTGCGATGGCTGCATCTTGTGGGTGGGGTTGGGGAGGTTAGGGCTGGCCCCCCTGGCTTTGGGCAACGCCCCAGGGTGTTGACCTTTGGCTCTCCTCCCCCGGTTTGGGGACGATAGGAGCTAGCTTAACCCACTGATTGCGACCCAAGCCCCAATTGCGACCCCAAGCCCCAAGGGCACCCGTCAGCCCGATGCCCTAGGACCACGATCGGGCCTGGAAGTCCTCTGGCACATCCAGCGCAAAGACTTCATCATCAATCTGGGCGACGTATAGCCCTTCCGCCAAAATCTGCTGCCGTAGCCCCTCTGGCAAGCTGACGGCTGCCAAAATGCCATACAGTTCCTTATCTTGATGTTCTGGGAAGAATTCTTGGAACCGCTGGAGGAGGCGCTTCATTTGGTCGATCGCTTCTTCCCTGGGATGGCTCTTCACCTCCACGACATAGACCGCTTGGCGATCGCTGTTGGCATAGGCCAACACATCAATCTCTATCTCTTGGCCGTTTTTCCGTCGCCGCACCCTTGGCCCGACACATTCCATGCCAAAGCGCTCCCGCAAAATCCGCTCCATGGAGGGCAGTGCTAGTCCTTCTGTAAAACTGCCAAATTTGGCCCCTAGCCCCCCAATTTGCCGACCGAGTTCCTTGAGTTGTTGATCGATTTCCCGTCTGCGCTGTTCTTCCTCCTGCTTGCGGCGCTCGTCTTCCTGCCTGCGGCGTTCGTCTTCTTCAGCCCGTTCCCGGATTCGGCGCTCTTCTTCCCGCATTCGGCGCTCTTCTTCTGCGGCCCGTTCCCGCATTTGGCGCTCTTCTTCCTGCTTGCGGCGCTCTTCTTCTGCGGCCCGTTCCCGCATTTGGCGCTCTTCTGCTGCGGCCCGTTCCCGCATTTGGCGCTCTTCTTCCTGCCTACGGCGCTCTTCTGCTGCGGCCTGTTCCTGGATTCGGCGCTCTTCTGCTGCGGCCCGTTCCTGCCTGTAGCGCTCGTCTGCCTCAGCGCGTTCCTGTTGCTGTCGAGCGGCCTCCTCTGCTAGCTCCCGAAAACGGCGCTCAGTTTCCTGGGTTTGCTCCCGCAGTAGCTGTTTGACTTCTTGGATCTGGCGATCGGTTTCTTGTAATTGCCGATCGGTTGCTTGCTGCGATCGCACAAGTTCTCGCAACAGTTGCCACACTTCTTCCGATGTAGTACTCATAGCCGCACCTTAGAACGCTGTAATTGCAGGGTTGCACTGTAATTGCAGGATTGCTTTTCAGTGTAATCGATCTCCTCCCTCGATCGGTATTCATCGACCTCGATCGGCGCGATCGACGTTTTCCCGATCGGGATCGATGCCCATCGATCCTCTTCCGCAATCAGCCTTAATCGACTTTAATCGCCTTCGATCGGTCTGGTCCGGTGCTTAGTTCTGTGTGGGAAGAACTTGCTTGAGGTAGTAGCCAGTGTAGGAGTGGGGCACCTGGGCAACCTGTTCAGGGGTTCCGGCGGCGATCACTTGGCCCCCGCGATCGCCCCCTTCCGGTCCGAGGTCAATAATCCAGTCTGCACAGCGAATTACATCTAAATTGTGCTCAATCACCACAATAGAGTTGCCTTTATCAACCAAGCGCTGCATAACGTCCAAAAGCTTATGGACATCATAGAAGGAAAGGCCGGTGGTCGGCTCATCAATGAGGTAGAGGGTTTTGCCGGTGGCGCGGCGAGAGAGTTCCGTGGCCAGTTTGACGCGCTGGGCTTCGCCGCCGGAGAGGGTGGGGGCGGGCTGTCCGAGGCGGATGTAACCCAAGCCCACATCGACGAGGGTTTGCAAGCGACTAACCGCCTGGGGGATATTTTCAAAGAATAAGCAGGCTTCCTCAACGGTCATATTGAGAACTTCGGCGATCGACTGGCCTTTGTACTTTACCTGCAAGGTTTCGCGGTTATAACGTGCCCCTTTGCAGACTTCGCACTGCACATAGACATCCGGCAGAAAATTCATCTCAATGACATTAACGCCTTGACCCCCACAGGCTTCGCAGCGTCCCCCCTTGACATTAAAGGAAAAACGCCCTGGTTTGTAGCCCCGTGCCTTAGCTTCAACGGTTTGGACGAAAACCTGGCGAATGGGGTCAAATGTGCCGGTATAGGTGGCGGGATTGGAGCGGGGGGTGCGGCCAATGGGGGACTGGTCGATGACGATGACTTTATCGATCGCGCTGTGGCCCTTAAAGTCGCCGAGATCGGCTGGAAACGGGATTTTGTGGCCGAGGTGGTGCTGTAAAGCGGGTAGGAGTAGCTCATTAACGAGGGTAGACTTGCCAGAGCCAGAAACCCCGGTGACGCAGACCAATTTGCCGAGGGGAACCTCGACGGTAACCTCCTGAAGGTTATTGCGTTTGGCCTCCTGCAAGACCAGGGTGCGACCGTTGCCTGTGCGTCGATCGGTGGGGGTCGCGATCGACTGCCGCCCCGATAAATAGGCTCCCGTTAGAGATGCCTCGGCCTTGAGCAAGTTTTCCAGGGAGCCTTGGGCGACAATTTGCCCCCCATGAACTCCGGCACCGGGACCAATATCCACCAGATAATCCGCCGCACGAATCGTATCTTCATCATGCTCGACGACAATTAAGGTATTGCCTAAGTCCCGCAATCGGTTCAACGTTGCCAGTAAACGGTCATTGTCGCGCTGGTGGAGGCCAATGCTTGGCTCATCGAGGACGTACAGTACCCCAGTCAGTCCTGCGCCGATTTGGGTGGCCAGTCGAATGCGCTGGGCCTCGCCCCCAGAGAGGGTCATGGCGGTGCGATCGAGGGTTAGATAATCTAGCCCCACATCAAGCAAAAACTGTAGCCGCGATCGGATCTCCCGCAGGACTAAATCCGCGATTTGGAGCTGACGATCGCTCAGTAACGGCTGGCCTTGGGCATTTTCCCCGGTCAGGCTTTGGACCCGCTGGAGGCAGTCGCGAATGGCAGGGCTGGTAAAATCAGTGATGGTATAGGGGCCAAGGCGAACGGAGAGAGAAGCCGGTTTGAGGCGCTTGCCTTGGCAAACCTCGCAAGTTTGGTGAATTAGGTACTTTTCTAGCTTTTGTTTATAGCTTTCTGAGTTTGTTTCTTGATATTGGCGCTCTAGGGTTGGTAAAACTCCGGAATACTGGCCCACATAGGCTTTGCGCCCTTGGTAGCGGGAGTCAGTTTCGATCGAGATGGCCTCCGGTGAACCGTGCAAAATAATCTGTTGCTGCTCTGGGGTGAGGGTATTCCAGGGCTGGCTAATTTCAAAGTTGTAGGCTTGGCCGACACTGAACAGCAAAGAAAGATAATAGGAGTCTTCCTTTTCGGACCAGGGCGCGATCGCGGCGTAGGTGGGTAACTTCGGGTCTGGGATGACTAAATCGGCGGAAAATTGGCGCAAACTGCCTAAACCATGGCAGTGATCACAGGCTCCGTAGGGGGAGTTAAAGGAAAAGAGGCGGGGGGATAGCTCCTCCATGACGGCCCCATGTTCGGGACAGGCGAAGTTCTCGGAAAAAATCAGTTCCTTGGGGAGAACGGGGTTAGAGGTGCTGGAGTCTGCCTCTGTGCTGTAGTTTTCGCCTTGTTCTGCGGCTTTGCGTTGATCTGGGAAGGGAATGATCTTGGGGTCTGCTGCTGTTGCCAGGACTAGGCCGCTGTCTTTGGGGGGAGCGACGATATCAATAATGGCAATGCCGTCCGCCCGTTTTAAGCAGGTGGAGAGGGAGTCATTTAAGCGCTCTTCCAGGCCCGGTTTCTTGACGAGGCGATCGATCACCACCTCAATATTGTGGTAATGGTTCTTATCCAGCTTAATGTCTGCGCCTAGGTCTTGAATCTCCCCATTAACGCGCACCCGCACAAACCCTTCTGCCCCCAGAGCCGAAAGCAGCTTTTTATGGGTTCCCTTTTTGCCCCGGACCACAGGGGCGAGAATTTGAAAGCGGGTGCCATCGGGGAGGGCCATGATTTGGTCCACCATTTGATCGATCGCTTGGGGCGCGATCGATCGGCCACACTGGGGACAATGGGGTTCCCCGGCCCGCCCAAACAAAAGCCGCAAATAGTCGTAAATCTCCGTGACCGTGCCTACGGTGGAGCGGGGGTTATGGGAGGTGGATTTTTGGTCGATGGAAATGGCAGGGCTTAAGCCTTCGATCGCGTCCACATCGGGCTTGTCCACCTGGCCGAGGAACTGCCGCGCATAGGCACTGAGGGACTCCACATAGCGCCGCTGTCCTTCGGCAAAAATGGTGTCAAAGGCCAGGGAAGACTTGCCGGAGCCGGAAACGCCCGTAAAAACAATGAGGCGATCGCGGGGCAGGTCTAAATCCAGATTTTTGAGGTTATGCTGCCGTGCGCCCCGGATGCGGATGGTGTCGCGGCTGCGGTTGTGGGCGATTTGGTGGGCGATCGGGGGGCTGAGGCTGGGGGCGGCAGGGGGAGCGGGGACGGCGGGGAGGGTTGGGGCCGGTTCACCGAGCTGCTGACGGGAGGCTGTGCTGGCTTTGCTGCTCCCCGAACTGCCATCGTGGGCCTGGGTTTTGGTTTTGGCGGATTTGGCAGAGGTTTTGGATTTTTTAGCCGGTTTAGGGTCCGTGGCGGGGCGATCGGGGCGGGCAGGCATAGGGACAGGGGGGCGCAGGTGGCTCGGATGAACCCCTTAAATGTAACAAAATATTTAGCAAAGGTTGCAGGGTTTGGGGCAGACTGCCCGCCCACAGTGGACTCTGCACAATGG
>JBMTWK010000194.1:0-6260 GCA_049452395.1 Prochlorothrix sp.
GGCTTTTTTTGAGACTAGAATTCTTGCCAACCTCCATTAATCGAGGTGCCCGTTATTCAGTTGGCACGTTAACTACTGTAAGGAGAGGGTATACAGGCTATTCAGCTACACAGTACCCGTGAACAAACTAAGTATTCCTACTAGTGTCTCTTACTTTACTCAGGGGTAATTATGGGATTAGGATGATGCTTTTAGTTTTGAAGTTTAGCCTTTGCGCTTACGCCTAGTGTTGAATTTAAATTAATCATGCCCTAAAACAAATGTCAAGTAGTTTTAGTGCTGTCTAAATCATTAAGAAATACAGGGTTTTAATCTTAGTTGATTCAAGAAAATGATAGAGTGCCAGACCATTTGTAGGGGAAATTCCTCAACCTCAACACCTCGGTAACCATTCAGGGGGTAACGAGAGAATGCGGGTTTCAGGCTCTAAAAATCCCAGATCGGTATGGTTTGAGCTGCTTTAGCCTCCGACCTCAGGGCTGAAACCCTACTAACTTCGTAGACCCCTGAATGGTTACACACCTCGCTCCATCGACGGAGGGGGCAATAGGGTGAATCTTGCACTTCAGATCAGATGACTCTATTCAGGAACCCAAGCAATTTGTATCGCAGTTACCAAAATTGCTAGACATGAAAGATTCCTGACATGAGATCCCTACAATGGATCCCCAGCAAAGACTCGCTACATGGCTAGACCATAAAGAACGCCTCCCCTGCGAACAGAGAAGGCGTGGTATTGCTAGAAGTTTATTTGGATCTTATCAAGGTTCGGGACCTCGACTTAGGGAAGCAAGCAACAAGGCTCCTTGCCCCACTTCCTCAAACTTGTGTTGTTAGGACCACTTAGCAGCAACTAGTTCAGCCAGGTCAACCACCCGCTGACTGTAGCCCCACTCGTTGTCGTACCAAGCAACCACCTTCACCATGTCTCCATCCATCACCATGGTGAGGCTGGAGTCCACGATCGAAGAAACGTCGCTCTTACGGTGGTCACAGGACACCAGCGGCAGATCGCTGTAGCCCAAAATGCCCTTCATAGCGCCCTCAGAGGCGGCATGGAGCACTTCATTGACTTGCTCTGCGATCGTCGGCTTTTGCACTTGGGCCACCAAGTCCACAACCGAAACATTAGGCGTGGGTACCCGCAGTGCAATTCCGTTCAGCTTCCCTTTCATTTCAGGAATAACCAGAGCCACAGCCTGAGCTGCACCTGTGCTGGTGGGAACGATGTTCAACGCCGCAGCCCGTGCCCGTCGCACATCCCGGTGGCTTGCATCTAAAAGACGCTGGTCACCAGTGTAGCTGTGGGTTGTGGTCATGGTGCCTTTGATGATACCGAAGTTATCATGGAGCACCTTCACAATGGGAGCCAAGCAGTTGGTGGTACAACTGGCGTTACTGAGAACGTTGTACTCACCGTCTTTATACTCGTGGCTATTAACACCCATGACATAGGTCCCAATATTGGCACCTTTACCGGGGGCGGTAATGAGGACTTTCTTGGCACCGGCCTGGATGTGCTTGGAAGCACCTTCTTCGGTAACGAAGACACCTGTGGATTCAATAATCAGGTCAACACCCCACTCTGCCCAGGGCAGGTTGAGGGGGTTCCGGTCTGAAACACACTTTAAGGTCTTTCCAGCTACGGTAATGGAATGATCGTCATAGCTCACGTCCTCATCCAGCGTTCCCAGCATGGAATCGTACTTGAGCAAATGCGAATTGGTCTTGGGATCAGAGGTATCGTTAAGGCCGACCACCTCTAATCCACTGTTTTCACGGGTCAACCAACAACGTAAAAAGTTTCGCCCGATTCGGCCAAACCCGTTGATCGCAACTCTAACCACTGCGTCTTCCCCTCTGTATCTACATGAATAAATACCTAGTGATGGACCTGATCATATCCTAAAGCCGGTCCAAAATATATCCGCATTTGCTACTTTTTCGCGGATGAGGTTAAAACGGGGGCAGTCTCTACACGGCTTTACGCCCTGGTGCCTACCGATGCAACCCACTGAAGATCACAAGAAGAAAACCGTCAAACTCGACCACCTCAACTATGCCACCGAGGAGGATGTGGGCCTGTGGCCGACCTTCTGGCGGGGTTTGGGCTTGGTGGTGCAGGCTTCGGGGCAAGACCTGCGGAACCTAGCGCTGGTCAATGTGATTACGGCTTGGGGGCCAGCGGTGTCGCTGTTTTTTAGCAAGGTGATTATCGATGAAGTGGCCCGGATTCTGAAGGGGGGCGGGGTGACGGATGCCTGGGCCGTGTTATGGCAGGAACCGTTGCTGCTGTGGGGGATTGGCCTCACCTTGGGGCTAAATTTTCTGTCCGATGCCCTGGACATTTTGGAAACGATGTCTTTTATTGCCCTGCGCGATCGGGTTGAAGGCTTTGTGAAGCGGCAGGTGCTGGAAAAGCTGGCCTATTTTAACGATGTGGCCCTGTTTGAGATTCCGGATTTGCTCAACTTGGTGCAATTGGTCGAGAAGGGGATCCCTCGGCTGCAACAGTTGGCTTCGATTTTGGCCCTGACGCTGTTTGGGCTGTTTCGGCTGGTGCCGTCGATCATCTTGGCCGCTTCGATCGGCCTCTGGGTTTTGGTCACCCTCTTGGCCTTTTCCATCCCCTCGATCGCGGTGGAACTCCACTACCGCAAACGCAACTGGCACACCGAAAAGCTCCAAGCTGGCCCCAACCGGGAAATGCGCCTCTATGAGCAAATCATTAAGGGGGAAGACTACGCCAAGGAAATGCGCCTCTTTTCCCTACAAGGCGTGATGTTGAACCACTGGCAAGATCTGTGGCAAACGGTGTTTGAGAAGATGCAAAAGGTGCGTCGGGAGGGGATGTATTACATCTCGTTCTGGTCTTCAGTCAGCGGCATCGGCACCGCCATTCCCTATGTCTACATTATTTTGGGGGTGATGGAGGGCAACTATACCCTGGGGGATTTAGCGCTCTATACGGGGATTATTCTGCAACTGCGACAGAGTTTGTTCATTATCATCAGCCAGTCCGGGGAAATCTACAATGTGCTGCTGGCAGCTCAGCCCGTGTTCCAATTACTCGATTTACAGCCCCAGTTGTTGAATGGCGATCGGCCTTTTCCGGGGTTGGAGCATGGACTTGATCCTAGCCTGGGGGGCGCAACCCAGACGGACACGGGGGCACCACCCCAACCCAGTCCGGATCACCTGGCGGAGGCTACAACCAGAGCGGGCACAGGGGCACCGTCCCGATCTAATTTGGGTTGGCACGATCGGCCCTTCCCAGGGATCCAAATCCAAGACCTCTCCTTTACCTATCCCGGAGCCACCAAGCCAACCCTAGAACGGGTCAACCTCTTGATTAATCCCGGTGAAATGGTGGCGATCGTCGGCGAAAATGGCGCAGGCAAGACCACCTTGGCAAAGCTGCTCTGTCGGCTCTACGACCCCCAATGGGGATCGATTTACTGGAATGGGGTGGATCTGCGGGAGATCGAGCTACAGGAACTCCGATCGCGCATTACAGTCCTCATGCAAGACTATGCTCGCTTTCCCAACTCCCTGCGGGCCAATGTGGCCTGGGGCAGCTTAGCCCATGAGGCCGAGGATGAATTGCTATTACAAGCCCTACGGGATGCGGGGCTGGGCTATCTGCCGGAGACCTTGGAACAGGGCTTAGAAACGCCCTTGGGCAAGCAGTTAGAAAAGGGGATGGACCTGTCGGGGGGACAGTGGCAGCGGGTGGCGATCGCCCGTGCCCTGATGCGGCTCAATGGGGGGGAGTTGCTAGTCTTTGATGAGCCAACAGCAGCCCTCGATCCCAAAAATGAGCATGAAATCTACCGCATTTTCCAAACCCTAGCCAAGGGCCGCATGACCCTCGTCATCAGTCACCGCTTAGCTTTGGCCAAGCTGGCCGATCGCATTGTGGTCATGGAACAGGGCCAAGTCCAGGAAGAGGGCAGCCATGGCGAACTGATGGACCTCGGCGGCATCTATCACACCATGTTTACCCGCCAAGCCAGCAGCTACCTGTAAGGGACACAGCATAGGGTAGCGTGAAGACTGCACCCGATTTGGACTTACGATCCCTACCCCCCTTTGCCTATGACCGCCTCGCCTGCCTCCCCTGAATTTTGGACCGAAATTTGTCAATTTGCCCACGCCCTCAGCCAGCGGGTCGGGCTACATCTCCTCGCAGACTTTGGCACCGTCACCGCTGACCACAAAAGTGATGGCACCCTGGTGACCGAGTGCGATCGCTGGGCCGATGCAGAACTACGATCGGCGATCGCCGCCCAATATCCCAACCACGGCCTCCTCAGCGAAGAAACCCTCCACGAATTCCCCGCCAATGACTGGTGCTGGATTATCGACCCCCTCGACGGCACCACCAACTTCGCCATGGGTCTGCCCATTTGGGGCATTTCCCTAGGGCTGCTCTATCGTGGCACCCCCGTCTTTGGCTGCGTCCATTGCCCACCTTTGCAAAAAACCTTCCACGGCTTCTGGCCCGGAACCAGCGGTCTGACGATGCCCCAGGGAGCCTTTTGCAATTACCAGCCCATCCACACCACCAGCGCTGAACCCACCAACCAGCACTTGGTCAGCTTTTGCACCCGCACCGTCCCCGCCCTGCGCAAAGACCCGATCGCCAGCCTCCCCCTCCCCTTCAAAGTCCGCACCCTCGGAGCCTCCACCTACAATCTGCTCACTGTGGCCAGTGGCTTTACCCTCGGCGGAGTCGAAGCAACCCCCAAAGTCTGGGATATTGCCGCCACCTGGGCGATCGTCCAAGCCGCCGGAGCCGACTGGATCCCCCTAGAACGCCAGCCCTTCCCCTTAACCGTGGGCCAAAACTACAAATCCATCTCCTTCCCGACCCTGGTCCTCGCCCGATCGAACCTGAAATCCCTCCTCCTGCCCTTTGCGGCCCACCTCGGCCCCCCCGTGGTTTAAAAAGCAAAAAAGCACGATCGTTCTGCTGCGATCGTGCTTTTTCTGGATTATGAAAGCTCTGGGGGGACTAGGGGAAACCTCTGTGAGATCCCCCGCCCGTCCTAAGAAGCGCGAACCCGCGTCCGGCTGACGTTGCGGCCCATGCTGCGACTGATGGTGCGGCTGGGGTTGCTGCCACTAGAGACCCGACGGGGACCCCGACGACGGGCAGAAGTCCGGCGAGGACCGGCCTCAGGAGCAGCAGAACGAGCCGCTGCCGCCGCCGAGCGAGAGGCGTAGTACTGGGTCGTAGAAGCTTCTTCGTGGGCAGTTTGGGACTTTAGTTCACGCTTAAGTTGATTGATGCGAGAGCGCCAGTTGCTACGCTCCATCGCGTCAAGGTTGAAATAACGGTCATTCGATCGAGGGTCGGACATACGAATTATAAAACTCTACACAAGGAATGCCCTAGTTAATCCGGTGCTAATCATCCTGGGAAGCGGCTCGGATACGTGCAAACACACTTCAGCACAGGATAGAAACGAATCCCCGCACGGTATCTTCCCGTGAGGGGCGCTGATCCTCTGGCCAGACGCGGTTTAAGGAGCAGCTCATGGGGAACTAGGGGTGGGTTTTGAAGGCAGGCAATGGGACTGCTGGCAGCGGATACAATGCACCAGACCAGGCCACAAGGCATTAGATTTACGAAAGATTGGCCGCTTCAGCTAGCACTGGACCAAATGAGGCTAATGAGAACCACTGAAAAGCCAAGGGTGTGCAAGGGAGCAGAAAGCATCACGACAGAACTTGCACAGGAAACTCCAAAGGGTTGTCACCACAACGACTCGTTCAGGGGTGAGCCTTTTCGGGCCTCTAGCCCGTTGGTCGCGATCGACATAGCCCGTTGGCCGTGATTGATAGAAACTGCCAGTTCCCGATTGAGCTAATGGTTTTGGACGCATCCAAAACTAAGAAAGGCCATAGCTCCTGATTTCAGTTGAGGCGGGAACAGCACTCTGACCCAGAGGGGGAGAGTGGAGTGAACTGAGTTAGTCGAATAGGCTAACAGCTTTGGGAAAAATGTCAAGCCGTCTAAAGGTTACTGGATGACGTGAATCTTCCCTGGCTTGACGGTACCGCTTGTTGTTCCGTTTGGCAAGCTGAAGAAGCCAAGCGTTGGATCGTTGAGGTTGGGTTCCGTTGAGATCCACTCGCCAATGATTCCACGCCTCCTTTACGCTTTCAAGGGTTTTGGACCGGAACCGGATAGTCAAGGGGCCACTGC
Source organism: Prochlorothrix sp. (assembly GCA_049452395.1). Lineage (GTDB taxonomy): Bacteria > Cyanobacteriota > Cyanobacteriia > Prochlorotrichales > Prochlorotrichaceae > Prochlorothrix. The sequence continues at coordinate 6,215 of JBMTWK010000194.1, forward strand.
TCAGCAATCTGTGGCACAGGCCAGAAACAGCGGCGGCACGGTTAAG
>JBMTWK010000195.1:0-6238 GCA_049452395.1 Prochlorothrix sp.
TCTGGGGTCTGCTCCAGGATTTCCTCAACCATGGCCTTCCCCCATCCCGACCTTGCCCCTGATTTTGGTGCATTAACTGGAAATCAGTTAAGGCTTGTAAATTAAGGCTTGTAAGGCTTGTAAATGTCACCCTTGGGGTTGAAGCTGCCCCCAGACTGAGCAAAAGAGGGGATACTGTCAGTTAGCGGTAAGTAGGTCAGAAAAAGTAAACGTAACTTGTAGGGTGTGTTAGGCAGAGCCGTAACGCACCGCAGAGTCTGGCTCTGATGCGTTACGCTGTCGCTTTTCTTGAATGCCGCTAGGCTATACGCATCCTACGGCAACTTACTGTGACCTACTTAGTGGCAGTTAGCGGTGGTGGTTCGCTCAGTCGCGCACTACGCCCCCCTGGGACGATCTTCCCGCTGTCAGACTTCCCACTGTCAGATCTGTGCTTGAAGCGATCGGGAAAAACCTGAAGCGATCTTGCTTTGCTCTTTTGCTTTTGCCTCAAGAGCGCTGGTCTCAAGAGACTGACTTAAAGCAGTGCCCAAGGCTGACCAGCCTCGGTTCTTCAGGGTTCCCTTATCTCTTAGCCTGACAGATTCCCTCAGGTTTCACAAGTCCTCTGGTTGAGGAATTTTCCGCCTGAAAGCGTCCTAATTCTCCTAAATAAGAGGGAAACAAGCGGAAAACACCGGGACTGTAACCTTAGACGGGCTTTCCCGGAGTGACTGACTTCCCCCGTCCCCAGGGAAACCTCCGCGCTTACTGCTGATGCTATGGCATCGAATTTTCTTGCATCTGAACCCAGGTCTTGTCAGCTTCACGTTCCCCAGGGACAAGGTTGGCAAGGGCGTGTAATGAACTCCAAATCAAAGTTAAATCCCCTTCAAGGGCAGGGTTTCAGCCGTTGGGCGTGGGGGGTGAGCTAAATCAGGGTTATGGCTCACATCTGTCCCGATGGAGAAAGCCTCCAAATTAAGTCGCATGTGTTGCTGTGGGTAAGTCACAATGAGCGAAGCAGATGTCAATCGCCGGTTGAGGGATGGGAATGCGAGTTCCCCCGACTCCTCTGAGCGTCCGGATTGGGTTCTTGAGCTTGACCTGGAGAGTAGTCCCCAGGCTAGTCCTGCCATTCCCCAACCCCAGCCTCCCCATCGGGGTGAGTCTGGGTCAGCCGATCGATCGGCCCCAACTGTCCCCGCTGCTGAGCGTTCCCCTGCTGCATCCCCAACCCCTGCACCGCCCCAGCCCATTCCCCCGGCCCCATCAGCCCCCAAGCCAGCCGCTCCCGCCCCAGCCACCACGATCGAGGTCACCGCAACCCCATTGCCCACTACAGCGGTTCACCCAATTCCCTCCGCAGAATCCGGCCTAGGGCCAGATCTAGCGCAATTACAGCAGGAAAACCGGGAACTCCGGGACCAAAACCAGGATTTACAAGATTGGGTGACGGAGTTAGAGCGATCGTTCCAGGATTGCCAAGCGTCCCTGCAACACCAACTTGAATGTGCCCGCTACCAAGAGCAGTTGGTGCAGGACCGGAACCAAGAACTGCTGGACTATCACCACCGTTTAGAAACGCTCAATCGCAACCTAGAAGCCGCCCAGCAAGCGGCCCATCGCCATAAGATTTTGGCGGAGACCCTGAGCAATCAATTGGAGAGCAGTCAGGATCGCATTACCCAAATGGAGCGGGAGTGTGGCCTGACCCAAAAGCGCTTTGCAGAGCAAACCCAGCGCTTGGTAGAAATGGAAAATGAATGTCGGGACTTGAAAACCCGGCTGAGCCGCCAACAGCGCTACACCTTGCAATTTAAGGCGGCCCTAGAGAAGTGTTTGGATGTGTCGGTGCCCAATCCTGGCGCACCGGATTTGTCGAACTTTGCGTCGTTGTCGGTGCCCAGCTCCCTGGAAGGGATTACCCAGGCGATGGACTTTTTCCCCCGATCGCAGCCGGTTCAGCCCTGGTCTAGCCAAGCGGGTTCTGACCTAGGGACAGAGGGGGGAGATTGGGACAAGATTAACCATTGGTTGGCGGAAGAGCCTGCATTGGTGGAGGCCGAGGGCACCCAGGCGGATGAGTTGGATTTGTCGAATCTGTCGAATCTTGCGGATCTCGCGGACCTGTCGGATCCCCCATCCCCTAGGGCGGTGCCTGACACGGTTCCCCCCAGTGCTCCTCCGAGCCAGACCGCTGCCTTGGATCCCGCGTTAACGATCGCTACGCCTGTGGCCCCGATTCAGCCTCCTGTTACTCAGCCCTCTGTTATTCAGCCCCCAGCGGTACAGCCTCCTGTGATGCAGCCTGAGGCTCAGCCCCCAGCGGTGCAGCAATCCGCCTATCAGCCCCCTGCGCCAACCTTGCCCCAGGTGCCGCCCCCTGCCTCCAATCTGATTTTGGAGCATTCTGCTGAGCCAGAGGTGGATCTGCAACTGGAGCAGAAGCTCAATGCGGTGTTTGGGTCTGCGATGGGGGATGAACTAGACGAGATGCCCCCGATGACTGCTGCGCCGATGGTGCCGCCGGAGCGGCCTGGAAACATGACGATCGACACCGTGGCGATCGCCCAGCCCTCAACAGAGCAGCTCGGTGAGCGTCCTCCCGCTGTTGCCTCGCCCATGGCCGCATCTCCTAGCCCAGCAATCCCCAACCCAGCAATCCCCAGCCCAGCAATCCCTAGCCCTGGAACCGAAGTCGCCCTAGGTTTTGGTCATGGGCCGGTGGGCGTTGCCCGTTCTGGGGGTGAAGGTCTGGACAGTTCCGGTGAAGGGGTGGCGAATCCCTACCAGCTTTGGCAGGACTTGGCGAAGGCCCAACGCTCCAATACAGAGCAGAGCGCGGCTAATTTAGTCCCGCCGCCAGAGGCTGGAACTGTGCCGGAGATTCCCCCCCTGGCTGAGTCGGACGATCGGGCTGGGTCCGTTGCGGCCCAGATGGACCCGGCCAACCTGCCCCCCACTAGCTCCAAAACCGGCGGTTCTGTGGTTATGTTCCCCCTGCCCAGCGCGACCCCAGTGGCCACTGTGGCGGAGGTGGCTGAAGCGGGCGATCGGTCTGGTGATTCCCTGGAAAGCGCGGCGATCGGGGCAGCTTATGCCGATCGATCGCCGCAGGACGGACCCGATCGGCCCCCTAGCCCAGACACATCGCCCCAAACTGGCCCCCAAGGGGCAACGCCTCCCAGCCCTCCCTGGAAGTTGGGCTACACCAAGCCGACCAACCGGGCCGAGAGCCGCGCCGGTTTGGGCCTTGCGGCCTCCGCTGTCCGTCGTGATGGGGAAGGCAACGCAGACCCGGAAATCGACACGCCCCCGGTCCAATCCCCAGCTTCAACCCCAACCCCAGCCCCAGCCTTTGCCTTGGCCCTCCCTTCAACTAACTGGCCTTCGCCCTTGGTGCACCCCCTCCGCCCCAGCAAAAAGCGGGAGTCCCTGGCAGCCGTGGAACTCCCCAGTTTTCCCAAGGCTCCCTAAGTCCTACGGTCAGCCTTAGCCCACACCAAACCCGCAGCCTGCACCCGTTACAAAGGCTTCCGGTCTGCCTTGGCTTTGGGTCGTGCCCGTGAGGATCCAACCGGGGCGAGGTTCGGTGATGTGGATCCAGTGGAGGTTTTTGGTTTCTGTGGAATCGATAAAGCTGCGATCGACCTTGAATAAGTGGCGACCTGGCTCAAAGGTGGCGACGATCGTGCGGTCTTGGCGAATGGGTTGCTCGTGGAGATAGACCGCTGCGGAGGGCAGAACTTCACAGGCGGTCCAACCGGGGCGATCGGGCGGGATTCGCAGGTTAGGGCTAGGAGCAGAGGCCGGAGTGGGGGGGGCTGCGAGGGCTGGGGAGCCTGCTGGGGGGATTGTTTGGGGTACTGCTTGGGGGTTGGCGAGGGTGACTGCTTCAACAATGGGGGTATTGGCACAGAGCCGCACATCTCCGGGCTGTACAGCGTTGGCATGAACCCAGCCCACTTGGGGGCCAATCATGCGCAACCAGTCATAGTTGCCTCCGGCTCCGACCCAGAGGCGATGGCCAGGGCGTAGGCTGCTCTGGGAGGTGCTGGGGAGATTGGGTTCTTGGTAAATTCCGGCGGGGCTAATGGCGATGTAGCAGATGGCCGCTGGGGTGGCGGGGCTGGGGGCTTGGGCAAGGGGGGTGGATTCCGCCTGGGCTGCTGCGGGGCTGCTGCTGAGGGTGGTGGCTAGGGTCAAACTCGCGGCGATCGTGGCGATCGGGAAGGGATAAGCTCTAGCAAAAGGGCCAAAAAAGGGAACTGATGGCATTGAATATCGCCTCCATAGCGCATAATCCTGATTCAATTCCCTAAAGTAAGGACTGGTGTTGCGATGCTGTCCGCTCTGCCGTTGGCTGGGATGTTTTTGTCTAGGGAATTGTCAACTAGTCTAGCCAACTCTCCCCACGTTTTTTAATCCGCACGTCAACAAAGCAGCATCTGGTAGGGAAAGCGGCGAAATTCGCAAATGCAATTTGCTATCGTAAGAATCCTGGACCCGCACTGTAAACCATACCGACGTGATTCCTGTAATGCCCCAACCGTCTGAACCTGCTCCTTTTGCCCTGTCCCAAGCTGTTACGCCTCAATCAGTCCCGTCCCAAGCGGCTACGTCCCAATCTGCTACTCCCCAAGCGGCTACGTCCCAGGCTGCTACCTCCCAGGCTGCTACGTCTCAATCAGTCCCGTCTCAATCCGCCACTCCCCAAGCGGCTACGTCTCAATCAGTCCCATCCCAGGCCGCCACGTCCCAGGCTGCTACTCCTCAAGCGGCTACACCTCAATCCGCCACTCCCCAAGCGGCTACTCCCCAAGCAGCGGCGGCTGCATCAACTCCCTCAACTTCCTCAACGCCCTTGGGTAAGGTGTACCTGGTGGGGGCTGGTCCGGGCGATCCGGGCTTGCTGACCGTGAAGGGGAAGACCCTGCTCGAACATGCTGATGTGGTGGTTTATGATGCGCTGGTGAGTGAGGCCATTGTGGCCTTGATTAATCCTGGGGCAGAGCGCATCCATGGCGGCAAGCGACGGGGGCGACATTCCCTGTCTCAGCTCGAAATTACGCAATTATTGATTGATAAGGCCCAAAACAATGCAGTTGTGGTGCGCTTGAAGGGGGGAGATCCCTTTATCTTTGGGCGGGGGGGTGAAGAAATGGCGGGTTTGGTGGAGGCGGGGGTGCCCGTGGAGGTGGTGCCGGGGATTACGGCGGGGATTGCGGCTCCGGCCTATGCGGGAATTCCCCTGACCCATCGCGGCTACAGTTCTTCGACGACCTTTGTGACGGGTCACGAGGCAGTGGGCAAGTATCGCCCCCAGGTGCGTTGGCAGGCGATCGCCCAGGGTAGCGAGACGATCGTCGTTTATATGGGTATCCATAACCTGGAACATATCACCGCAGAACTCCAAACCGCTGGCTTACCGGCGACGACCCCGATCGCCCTGATTCGCTGGGGAACCTGTCCCAATCAGGAAGAACTGGTGGGCACCTTGGGGACGATCGTCGAGCGAGTGGCCGAAACGGGGTTCAGTGCCCCGGCGATCGCGGTGATTGGGGCGGTTGTAGCGCTACAGGCACGATTTAAGGGCTGTCGTCCGTTGTGGCCGGGGATCTTAGGAGATCGGGCCTAGGGGGTCGATCGGCGCTGCTGCCAGAGGAGGAAGCCCCCCATACCGAGGGGTAGGGAGAGGACGATCGCCAGGGCAACGCTATCTTGGGCCGGAAGGGCTAAGAAAGGGCCACCATATTTAATCAGCAGCGATAGCCCTAGGGAAATGCCAAAAACTTTGAGTAAAAAAAGCCAAAGGTCAGATAAAGGGGGATTCATGGGTTTAAGCAGCCAGAAGAGCGCTGTAGGGTAGTATTTAAGCGAAAAGAGGTGCTAGGGGATCTGAAGCGGGGAGCCTCAGGGTTTCAGGTGCGGGGATTCAGCCCAACCGGAGCCGCTTTGCTTGTGGTTAAGTTGGCTTGTGGTCAGGTTTGCTTGTATGCAGGTTTTCTTGTGCTCCAAGGCGATTTATTCTAGACTACAGGTTGGTCTGCTGCAATTTGTTCTCACACGCCTCCCCTCTACCTTTGTCGTCCCTAACCTATGTTAACCTCTCTTAATGCTTGGGCAGTGCAATATGCTTGGGCAGTGCAACGCTGTGCCCCCCTGAGATCGTCCGCTGTAACCGTCCTCTGGGCGGGTTTACTGGCCTTTGGCCTCGGCGCGTGTGGAGGCAGTGAGCCAACCCCCGCAGGCTCTG
>JBMTWK010000196.1:0-6228 GCA_049452395.1 Prochlorothrix sp.
AGGGCAACCACGGGGGGATTGCCCCTACCGCAAACCAGGGCAACCACGGGGGGATTGCCCCTACTGGATCGGTTAACCCGCTACCGCTACAGGGCGGTAACCTGAATTTCAACCTCTGCACTGACTTCGGGGTGTAGCTTGATGCCCACCTTGTAGAAGCCCAGTTTGTTGATTTCGGGAACGGTAATATCCCGGCGATCGACTTCCTGCTTGGTCGCTTCCAAAATTGCATCCGCGACATCACCATTGGTCACGGTTCCAAAGATGGACTCTTGCTCCCCTGCCTGCTTCTTAATCACAAACCGGCCAATGGTTTCCAGCGCGGTCTTGCGAGAGTCTGCTTGGCGACGCTCTTCGATAATGCGCTCTTCTGCCTTGCGCCGACGGTATTCCACCTGTTTCAGCACACCCGGTGTGACGGGTACCGCAACGCCTCTGGGGAAGAGGTAGTTACGGGCATAGCCCGGTGCTACTTCCACGAGGTCGCCGTTGTGCCCTAGTTTTTTCACGTCCTGGTTCAAAACCACCTGAACACGCTTAGCCATTGCTGCTGCTCTGCTGCTACTAAATTTTCCCAAAGACCCCTATGTTACCAGAGAGGGGACACAAGGGCTAGGGCTGGCACCGAGGTGAAACCGGTGGACATCCCCCGGAAATCGTGCGTCGGAAATCGTTGCTGCCTACGGCCCTGAAATACTCTATAATGTAAAGCCTTAACCAGACACCTAGGAGAGGTGGCAGAGTGGTCGATTGCGTCCGACTTGAAATCGGATGTACCGAAAGGTACCGTGGGTTCGAATCCCACCCTCTCCGTTCCTTACTTTTTCCGCGCTGCTGCCCAGCACTGCGTTTAATTGCTATTGAACTGGCCCCGCTCCCTTTGGGCTAGCGGTGGCTTGCCCTTCTACCTCTGGCCTCTCTATGTCTAGCTTTTATCCTTCTGCCCCCGCTGTATCGGTTGCTGCGGACCCGATCGATTGCCGCAGTCCAAGCCTATTAGCCCAGCGTTGCGCCCGGTGGGGGATGGGGGTGTTGCTGGCTGGGGTTTTGGGGGCTTGTGGGGGGGCTGCGGGGGATGGGGAACCGGGGGCGACCGGGGCGGCTGGGGTTACCGGGGCGGAACCTGCGGCAGATTTGCCCCAAGTGGTGGCGACGAGTACGATTTTGGCGGATCTAACGGCGACGGTGGCGGGGGAGACGATCGCCCTGACGGGGATTTTGGAACCGGGGGCGGATCCCCATGTTTACGAGCCAGTGCCGGAAGATAGCCGCGCCTTGGAACAGGCGGATTTGATTTTGTATAACGGCTACAACCTGGAACCGGGTTTGATTAAGTTAATCAATGCGGCGGGGATTGGTGCCCAGAAGTTGGCAGTGGGGGAAGAGGTGTCGCCGTTGCAATTTGAGTACCAGGGCCAACGGGAGCCGGATCCCCATGTTTGGGGCGATGTGGCCAATGTGGTGGTGATGGTGGAGACGATCGAAGAGGCGTTGGTGGCCTTGGTGCCAGAGCATGAGGCGCAGTTGCGGGCTAATGGGGCGTTGCTGCGATCGAACTTGGAGCAACTGGATGTTTGGGTGGAGGACCAAATTGGGACGATTCCGGAGCAGCAGCGGCGCTTGGTGACGACCCATGATGCTTTTCAGTACTATGCCAATGCCTATGGTTTGGAGGTGGTGGGCACGTTGATTGGGATCAGCACCGAGGAGCAGCCCAGCGCCCAAACGGTGCAGCGCTTGGTGGAGGCGGTGAAAACGGCGGTGGTTCCGGCGATTTTTGCGGAAACGACCCTGAATCCCCAGCTTATTCGGACGGTGGCGGAGGAGGCGGGGGTGCAGCTTGCGGCCCAGGAGCTATATTCCGATTCTTTGGGGGCACCGGGCAGCGGTGCGGAAACCTATGGCGGGATGATTGAGGCCAATACGCAGTCGATCGTGGAAAACCTGGGGGGGCAATATTCGCCGTTCCAGCCCCGCTAGGGCGATGGGCCGATAGGGCTTGCTCCAAGGTCCAAACTGAGCTATACCGTTGCAGGGGTATGCTTGAGGGGCAATGGGTTACGGTTTTGCTTTTTGAGCTGCTTTTTTGAGCTGCTTTTTTGAGCTTTAGCGCCAGTTCCCCCTGTCCTCAGTCCCCCAGTGCCCAAGCTACCGCAGGAGCAAGAACAAGACCGTGAAAGTCGTCATTTTAGGCGGCCCAGGAGCCGGTAAAGGAACCCAGGCCCAGCGCCTGAGCCAGTATTTTCAGGTCCCCCAACTCTCGACCGGCGATCTGCTGCGTGAATCGGTAATGGCCCAGCCTGTGCCCGATTCGCCCTTGGCGGTCCTGATGGAGCGGGCAAAACCCTATGTGGCGCGGGGGGAACTGGTGCCCGATGAGTTGATGATTGATTTTATCCGCGATCGTCTCAGTCAACCGGCCTTTGCGGCGGGATGGGTGCTAGAGGGCTATCCCCGCACGGCGTTTCAGGCTGAGGAGTTGGATTTTTTGCTGGAGGATTTGGGGCATCGTCTGGAGCGGGCGATTTGGCTGGATGTGCCGGAGCCGGTGATGTTGGCCCGGTGCCAGCAGCGGGCGAGGGTGGATGATGATCCGGCGATCGTGGAGCGACGGCTCCATAATTTGGAGGCTTATACCAGCCCGCTGTTGGACTATTATGGCTACCAAAACCGCTTGTTGCGGATTGCGGGGGATAACAGCCCTGAGCAGTTTGAGTCTGAGATTCTGAAGGCGTTGAAGTTTGTGGAAGAGTCCTGAGCGGATCCTCAGGCGCGAACTTCTGGCGCAGATTTAGAGCACACCTGAAGCATACCTGAAGCATACTTGGAGCGTATTTCATCCATGGCTTGGCAACGTCCCGATGGTCGCACTCCCCAGCAGTTGCGCCCGATTCAGTTTCATCGGCAGTTTACCCAGTTTGCGCCCGGTTCGGTGTTGGTGGAGTTTGGCCAAACGCGGGTGCTGTGTACGGTTAGTGTTGCGCGGGGGGTGCCGCGATTTTTGGCGGATTCGGGCCGGGGTTGGTTAACGGCGGAGTATCGGATGTTGCCCGGTGCGACCCAGGAGCGCCAGAGCCGGGAGTGGTTGAAGCTGTCGGGGCGGACCCAGGAGATTCAGCGGCTGATTGGGCGGAGTTTGCGGGCGGCGTTGGATTTTGAGAAGTTGGGGGAGTATACCTTGACGGTGGATGCGGATGTGTTGCAGGCGGATGGGGGAACGCGCACGGCGGCGATTACGGGGGGGTTTGTGGCGTTGGAGGATGCGATCGCCCGGTAAATGGAGCAGGGACAGGTTGTTGAGAATCCGATTCAGCGATCGATCGCGGCGGTCTCGGTTGGCTTGTTGGACGGGGAGGCGTTTTTGGATTTGAATTACCCGGAGGATGTGGCGGCGGAGGTTGATTTGAATGTGGTGATGACGGGGGATTTGGCGTTGATTGAGATTCAGGGCACGGCGGAGGAGCGGCAGTTTAGCCGATCGCAGCTTAACCAAATGCTGGATCTGGCAGAGGGGGGCATTGAGGCGCTGATTAAGCTGCAAAAGGTTCGACCTGGGCTGGATTTGGCTTAAATCCGGGTTAAATCTGGGCTGATTGATTGTAATTTGACTCACTGTAATTTGACTTACTCTGGGAGGGTCTCGATCGGGGTCGGGTCTCTGGGGCTTTCTGCTTGGGACCAAAAACCAGGGCAACCACGGGGGGTTTGCCCCTACCAAACCAAAACCGGGGCAACCACGGGGGAATTGCCCCGACCAAACCAAAAACCGGGGCAAGCATAGGGGGATTGTCCCGACCGGATTGGTTTGCCTCTAATCTTTGGATGCGCTAAAGATGCGTCAAACTGGGGGTTTTGGGGTTTATAAATATCTTCTAAAGGTTTCTCTAAGAAAAGTAACAAGAAAATAAAGAAAACTTACGACAGAATACAGGATATATCAAGACTTGATGACTTCAAGGGGATATACAGAATCCAGATCTTTAGGACACCTCAAACCCCCTAAATTCTGGCCTGCATTTTGTCTGTATATCCTTGCAAGAATCAGGGTTGTGACCGCATCTCTTGACAACCTTGTGCTCCCAATCAAGACCTTTTTTCCAGGGGGTAAGCTGATAAAAGCTAAGAAAAACAGAAACTCTCGATAAAGTTGAAAAAATAGCTCAGAATCTAAGCAGTCCCCCCTAGCTTTCGGTTTCTGTGATTTTTGATCCCTGGCAAGTTTAGGATTGCTTTTTGATGGATTTAGGCAATTTCTGTACAATTCATGCTGTTTTCCTCGCTCACCCCCTCTCCCTGCCATATGTCCCAGAGTTATCTTCTCATTGTGGCTGAAAGCCGTAAAGGACTGGTTGAACTGGAGTCTTTGCTCTGGCAAATGGAACAACCGGAATCCGTCGCGATCGCTAACTCGATCGAAGAGGCAGTAACCTGGATTCGCCAGACTCCGCCTTATCTGATGATCGTGCTGGAGCAGCAGGATCATCGCATGACCCAATTGCTGCGGGAATGTCGGCAGGGCCACAATCGCGGTTCGGTGACGATCGTAGGGCTGAGTAGCCACGACAACCCCCTGTGGATGAATCACGAAACAAATCCCGGCTTTGATGGCTTTTTGGTCCACCCCATTAGCCCTGCGGTCTTGCTGCTGCTGATTCAGTCGGCGCAGTTACGGCAAGCCTGTCGTTTTAGCTAAGGTTGGCATTTCCTGAGGAGAACCCCAGGGGCTATGACGACACAGGGCCGACCCAGGGACGATACAGGGACTTAATAAAAATATTTGGAAATTCCAGTGGAGTGGCTGAACGGGTCCATCCCATTTTGGTACCCACTTTGGCAAATGAACCGACCTGGTAGGGGCAAACCCTCCGTGGTTGCCGCTGCCCAAAAACTTTGATCGGGGCTGAAGAGGGGAGCCACTGGGGCACGACCCCTACCAAGCTTCTTCTAAAGTGGGATGCACCCGGCCCGCAGTCCCTGTTAAAGGGGAAGAATAGTGTTTGTCCTACCCGTCTATTAAGGAGGGTTAGGGGGGATACTCCTAGGGTTATAAATATCCTCTAAACTAGATCGGTCATCATCGACTGTCTCACTCTTGGCTAAGGGGGCGATCGTCTAACGTGACCGTCTAACTTCACTGTCCAACTACTGGCTAAACCAGGCCAAAGGAGTGTGTCCTGTGGAATTTGCTTTTGCGATTATTGTGGGCCTACTGGGATTTGGAGCAGGTTTAGGGGGTAGCTATGCCCTTTTGGAAAAACGGCTAAATGCCCAAGAGCGCAGCAACCAGTCCCGCTTGAACCAGGAGCAGGCTGCGTTAGAACAGGTTTATCAAGAGCGGCTTCAGGCTACGAAGGAGGAACTGAAGGCCCAGTATGAGACCCGGCTTCAGCAGTTAGAAGCGCAGTTAACGACCCAGGATGCGGCTCCGGTTGCTGTGGCTCCGGTTGCTGTGGCTCCGGTTGTCGAGACTCCAGTTGAGGAGACCCCAGTTGCTGAGGTAGCGCCTGAGGCGGCTCCGGTTGAAGAGGCTCCGGTTGCTGCGGTTGCGGTTGAAGAGATTCCGGTTGCTGTGGTTGAAGAGGCTCCGGTTGCGGTGGTTGTGGCTGCGGTTTTGCCTGGGTCTGTGGCAACGGTTGCTTTGTCTCCCCAGGAGGTGGCGAGCCAGGTCCGCAGTCCTGAGGCGGGGGTTCGGTTGGCTTTGGCCCAAACTTTGGCGGCAGGTCTGGGGGGGCAGTCTCCGGCGGGGGCGCTTCAGGCGATCGGGGCGCTGGGGCAACTGAGCCAAGATTTGGATCCCCAGGTGCGCTATGCGGCGATCGTGGGCTTGGGGCAGGTGAAGTCTCCGAAGGTGCTGCCTTTCCTGCGGCGGGGTTTGCGGGATAGCGATGCTGCGGTGGTGAAGGCGGCAAGTGGGGCGATCGATCGGTTCCGCTCTACTGCGAAAGCAAAACCTGCTAAGGTAAAGACTGCGAAAAAAACAGCTAGTAAGGCTAAGTTCGCCTAGCGATCGGGGTTAACCTCTGCTGGTTTCTCGGTTTCTGGCTGTTTTAATCGATATATGGGTAGGGGTCGCGACCCTGTGGCTCCCCTCTTATGCCGATCCTCTTGGGGCCAAACCCAGGGCAACCACGGGGGGATTGCCCCTACCGATTATTGCCCCATTTATCCCAAGACCAGGGCAACCACGGGGGGATTGCCCCTACCGTTGATTCCCGGATCTATGCCAAA
>JBMTWK010000197.1:0-6223 GCA_049452395.1 Prochlorothrix sp.
TAATCCCAAAGTCCCGGCTGAATGGCTTGTGAGGACGTGATATCCACATCCTGAGTTCTGTTTACAGACTTTCCGTTGAGAAGCCGGAACTTGAAGGGGTCAGATCCAGTCAAAGAAGCCCATACGTTTGGATTCTACTCAGCTTGGATTCTACTAAGCTTCTGCCCTGATCCCGTTGGCATCACACTCTGATCCACCGGGTGCTGAGAAGCATAGCCAGCGAAATCCCCTAGGTCCGCCCTTTAGTGTAGGGGTAATTCTGCCCCCAAAACAGAGGCTTTACAAAACCTTTAGACTAGGTTTGGCGGGGATTCAGGATTTTTGAGGGCCAGCCGCTTGGCTGTATGTGCTACAACTGGCGGGCAAGGGTTTGTGTGGTTTGCCGTTTCGGGTTGGCAGCACTTTGGCTACACTTTGCCTAGGCGTGACGGCCAGCCCGCTCATCCTGCCGGTATGCTGATCCGATCAGGGGGCGGGTTTGGGCTGATTCTATTGATCCCACCCTGAGATCCCACCGTGAGATCCCCCGTTTGTCCACCCTGTTTTGTGACATGATGCTATGCTCTCTCATTCTTTATCCCGCAAGGGGCTAGTGCCGTTCAGCACTGGCTTCACGATCGTCCTTATGGGTCAGTTTCTGGGTGTGCAACCGGGTTTAGCTGAGTTTGTGCCAGCCCCAAGACCGGAAACGGAGAATTTAACTGAAAATGTGGTGGTACAGCCTGAGGTGGATTCAGAACGGGCAGCGGAGGATAGTGCTGCCGCAGTGCCTACCATTTCCCATTTGGAAATTCGCTTGGGCGATCGGCGGGTTTATGCCTACGATGCTGAAAATTTGCTCTATAGCTACCCGATCGCCGTTGGTAAAAGCGGCTGGGAAACCCCGACGGGGGATTTTGCGGTTTTTCAGATGATTGAGAACCCAGCTTGGGAACATCCTTGGAACGGGACTGTCGTTCCGCCAGGTCCGGGGAATCCCTTGGGCGATCGCTGGATTGGCTTCTGGAGCGATGGGACCAATGCGATCGGGTTCCATGGCACTCCTGCCGAAGAACTGGTGGGACAAGCTGTTTCCCACGGTTGTATCCGGATGAAAAACAACGATGTGCGGGCTTTATTTGAGAAAGTCACGGTGGGAACCCCCGTTTTTGTGCGTCCCTAGGCTAGGCGACTGAATTGGGGGTGATTGGCCATGACTTTAACCTGCCAACAGCCTACAGGTCTGGGGTGGACTGCGGTGGTTTGAGCGTGGTAACCCTTGGGCAGCCTTGATCAATAATCCAGGAGAGTAGCCGTTTATGATCGATCGATCGACCCGTGTACCCGTCCAACTGGATGCTGACACCAAAATTTATATCGAAGTGGTCCAAACAGGCCGCGAAGATGTGGCCCTGGGGAGCAAAACCTTTGAGCCAGTGGCCAAGACGATCGAGGCTGTGGCCAAAGCGATGCTGGACCCCATCAAAAAGGCTAAACCTACTCGCGCCAGTCTTACCTTTGGTCTGGAAATTGGTATTGAACAGGGCAGTTTGATGGCGGCATTGGTGCGGGGTACGGGCAATGCCAACCTGGAAATTACCCTAGAGTGGGAGAAAGAAGACACGATCGAGGCTCCTTAACACCCTTTGAGCAGAAAAGATGAGCATGAGAGATGAAAGTCTGACGATCGATCTACTCCTACAGCAATGCACGGTTCGGCTGGATCTGCCAGAGACAGGCCAACGGGGAACGGGGTTTTTAGTGGCGCAGGGGTGGATTCTGACCTGTGAGCACGTCATACGGGGAGCCAGTGGGCCTGTACAGGTGACGGGATCTAGGGGGGAGGAGTGGGGGACTGCGACGATCACCCAGATTGTATCGAGGTCGGATTTGACGCTATTGAGCTTTAATCCACCCGTCGATCGCAATCTCCCTGCCGTATCCCTCGATCGCAGTTTCCAACCCCTCGATCGGCTTTATATCTATGGCTATCCCAGTGAGTTTCCCAACGGGGCTTCAGTGACCGCAGACTGTGAAGGCTCTGCGGAGGATGAGGGATTATCCCTGATTAAGTTCAAAGCAGGGCAGTTTCAGCCGGGAATTAGCGGTGCTCCGGTGTTGAACCTACGATCGGGCCAAGTTTGCGGTGTGGTCAAGTTTACCCGCGATCGATCGTCGGATTTGGGGGGTGGTGCCATCCCTGTAGCCACGGTTCTCCAAGCCTTTCTCTTCCTCGCCAGTTTACAACAAGCCTTTCATCAGGTCGATCGCCGTTGGTTCCAAGCCTGGACCACTTGGCAACAGTCTCAACCCCCCGTTCCCCACCCTCCCGTTTCCTCTCCCACTACCGTGTCTGAAAATCCTCAACCTCCAGCCGTTACAGTGAACACCTTGAAGGCTCAAGGGCTACAACGGCAAATTGCCGCGCTACAGGAAGAATATCAAGCCGTTACGGATGCGTTGATGGCGGCGATCGATCCTATTATTCAAACGCGCTATAGGCGGAAACTGGCTCAACTCGAAGCAGAACTCACCGACTTAGCGCACCAGTTGGATCGACTCGATCGTGACGCTGCTGAATCTCAGGTTCCCGAAAATTCTGAAAATTCTGACTCTAACTTTATGGATCGCCTGATAACGCCTCAAACTGTACCTAGCTTACCTTTGCTTCCCCTAGAGAGTGTTGAAGGGGCGGTACCGCTGGAGTCGGGGTTCTATATTCCACGATCGTCGGAAGCAGGAGCCTACACTGCCCTAGCGCAGCCCCATGCCTTACTGCGCATTAAGGCACCCCATGGCATGGGGAAGTCTTCTTTGGTGATGCGGGTGATGGAGAAAGCGCGGGAGTTAGGGAACCGGACGGCGTGGGTGGACTTTCAGCAGTGCGATCGAGACTGTTTCAGCAGCAATAACCAATTTTTGCAGTGGTTTAGTGCTGTGGTGGGGCGTGAGTTGCGGGTGAAGGCGAAGCCGATGGATGATTGGGATGACATGTTTGGCCCCAATACTAGCTGTTCGGACTTTTTTGAGGCTCATCTGCTCCAGGAGCCGCTGGTGATTGCTTTGGATAACTTCGATCGTATTTTTGACTATCCGTCGATTGATGTGGGGTTTTGGGGCCTATTGCGGGCTTGGCATGAGGCGGGCAAGCATAACAGTAAGTGGGCCAATTTAAGGCTGGTTTTGGCCTATTCTATGGATTCCTACACGCCCAAGGCTATTAATCAGTCTCCCTTTAACGTGGGGACAGATGTGCCGCTGTCAGAGTTTACGCTGGAAGAGGCGATCGAACTGGGACAGCGCCATGGCTTAGGGGCCGAGGTAGTGCAAGCTGTGATGGGGCAGGTGCAAGGCTACCCCCAGTTACTGCGGCGGGCGTTTTATAGCTTGGCCCAGGGGGAGTTGAGTTTGGCGGAATTGAAACGGGTGGCGGCGACGGAAGAGGGACCGTTTGGGGAGCATTTACGGGGGTTGCTGGGCAGTTTGGAGCAGCAGCGGGATCTTTGGGCGGCAATGCTACAGTTAGGGGAGGCAAAACAACCCCTCAGCTTTGACACCGCAACGAGTATGCGTCTGGAGGGGCTTGGGTTAGTGCGGCGATCGGGCAATGGTTTGGTAGTGCGGAATCCGCTGTACCAGGCTTATTTTCGCGATCGGCTCAAGCGCTAAGCCTCAAGATGATGTTTCCTAGAGATTGTAAGAGGGCATTTGACATGATGATACAAGCGCCACAACCCAGTCCCCATTCTGAGTTTTTGCCCCAATGAACTCATCTGTTTCTGCCAAGCTCGATCGCCCGCCTAAAAGCTGGAGTCTGGCCGAGTACCATGCCATGATTGCGGCGGGAATTTTTCTGCCGGGAGAGCGATTAGAGTTAATTGCTGGGGAAATTATCCCGATGGTTCCCCAAGAGCCGCCCCATGCCTCGAATACAGCTGGGGCAAGTGTTGGTGTTTCGGCAGCCTCAAGACACAGGGTATGCCCAAGAGCAAGCTTTTGGGCCGATAGATAGTCTAGTGCCTTTGGCATTTCCAGAGGTAAGTCTGTTGTTAGGAGATTTGTTGTTATGACGGCTAACTCGTTTTCTTCTGCTCAGTCGGGTGATGCTGCTTTTTATCGGGTGGGGGGCAGTTTGCCAGTGGATGCCCCCAGTTATGTGGAGCGGCAGTGCGATCGGGACTATTTCCAGAAGCTGAGCCAGGGGGAGTACTGCTATGTGTTCAACTGTCGGCAGATGGGCAAATCTAGCTTGCGGGTGCGGGTAACCCAAAAGCTGGCGGCGGCGGGTGTAGCCTGTGCTTTGATTGATCCCCAGAAGATTGGGCTAGAAGTGACGGGTGCCCAGTGGTATGCCAGTGCGATGCGATCGATCGTGGTGGATTTGGGCCTGGACGATCGTTTTAGCCTCAAATCCTGGCTGCGGGAGCGGGGTCACTTGGCTCCGGTGGATTGGTTTGGGGAGTTTATGGAAACGGTGGTGCTGCGGGAGGTGCCGGGGCCGATCGTGATCTTTGTGGAGGAGATCGATCAGTTGCTGAGCCTGCCATTTGGCATGGGGGACTTTTTTGGGCTGGTGCGATCGTGGTTTGAAGAGCGGGCGAGTAAACCGGCCTTTCGGCGGCTAACGGTCAGTTTTTTGGGCGTAGCGACTCCCATGGACCTGATTAACAGCAGTTTTCCCTTTAATGTGGCTACGGGGGTGGAAATGGAAGGGTTCACGGTGGCGGAAGCGGAACCCCTAGGGGCAGGGCTAAGGCTCTCGGATCCCCAGCCCTATGTTGCAGCCTTGGTGCGCTGGAGTGGCGGGCAACCCTTTTTATTACAGAAGTTATTGAGCTTAGTGGCGACTGAGTTGGAGTCTGGGCCAATCCCCCCCGATCGAGAGGCTTGGCTAGGGGAGTTGATCCAAACACGGGTGATCCAGAACTGGGAAGCCCAGGATGTGCCGCTACATTTGGGGACGATTCGGGAGCGGGTACTGAGAATTGAGGAGAAGCAACGGGGCCTGGTTTTAGGCTTGTATCAGCGGGTGCTGGAGCAGGGGCAAGTTGAGGCCGATGGCAGCGAAGAGCAGGCGAAGCTGGCCTTGACGAATTTGGTGGTGCGGCAGGGGGGCTTTTTGCGCTCCCGGAATCCGATTTACCGGGCGGTGTTTGATTTGGCTTGGGTGCAGCGGCTGTTGGGGGAGTTGCGGCCCGGTTTTTATCGGGAGGCGTTGCGGGCGTGGCGGGAGAGCGGGGAGCAGGAGGGGTTTTTGCTGCGGGGGGAGGCGTTGCGGCAGGCGGAGGATTGGGCAGCGGGGAAGCGGCTGAGTGAGGAGGATGAGGGGTTTTTGCGGTTGAGCCGAGAGATTGAGTTGCGGGAGATGCAACAGCGGCTGTCGGTGGAGGAGGAAGCGAAGATTATTTTGCAGTCAGCGTGGGACAAGGCGGTGCGATTGGGGGGAACTGCAGCCATTATTGGGGGAATTGCATTAGTAACGGCAGTGGTGGCAGTTCCAATGAGTTTCCGAGCAAACCAGAGCTTAGAGTCTGCGAAAGAGGATTTAGAGCAGGTTGAGCATAAGTTAGAAAAGGCCGAAGCAGAAATCCAAAGAAAGCAATTGTTGCAAAAACAACTGAAGCAGGACTTTAGAACTTTAACCAGTCAATATACTCAAGCCATTACACTTGCCCCTGATAACAGTAGTTTTTATGTTGCTCGTGGCCTAGTGTTTCAAGGACAAGGAGACCTTGAATCTGCAATCAGAGACTACACCCAAGCACTAGAATTGGACCCCGATGTTGCTACAGCTTACTATTTTCGAGCGATGGCTTATGATGAGCAGGGAAACGTGGAGCTAGCCATGGAGGATTACCAGAAGGCTATTTCTCTTAATCCTCAGTATGCAGATCCTCAGTATGCAATTGATGCCCCAGATCCCGCTTGTACCAGGGGTGTTTTAGGGAGCTGCCTTTAGAGATTAGTGATCAGAGGATGAGTACATTAATTAGCGTATGGCTTGCAATAGCAGCTTAGTAAGTAGGGCAAGAAAATAAAAGGGAGCATCCCACTTTAGCGATTTAACCGAACTGGTAGGGGCAAACCCCCCGTGGTTGCCCTGGCTTTGGGCCGAAGAGGGTCGGCACGGGGGCACGACCCCTACCAAGATTCTTCTAAAGTGGGATGCACCCCAGAGGCACGACCCCTACGTAACTATTCAGGGGTCTACGAAGTTAGTAGGGTTTCAGCCCTCCGATCGGAG
>JBMTWK010000198.1:0-6164 GCA_049452395.1 Prochlorothrix sp.
CTTTGACAAAGCCTTAGCACTGCTGGCCTCAGGACAAATTGAAGTCGAAAGCTTAGAGCTGATTTATGAAGTAAATCTTAAGAGAGCTGAAAGCACTGTAGTGAAGGGGTTGTAGCGATTCGGTACTCAAAAACACTATTTTGCAAAACCCCTGCTATGACTGCGTTTCAGCGACTTCGTAAATCAGCTCTTAATTTCCCGGTAAGGAACCCGGCCTTTTGTCACCAGCAACGTCAAAAGTTCGCGAATGGGTTGAGCCATAGTCAAGCAACATGAGAAACGATCGTGGTAGGTTCCCTGATGCAAATTGCACGCTAGAGCTTTTGCTTTATTTTTTCTTAAAACTTTCATTACTGTAGCCTATTTTTTGAGACCTTAGGAATTTGTACTCATCTCCCTTCTCTGCACCGGCTTCGTCTGGGGTGCTCACGTCAGATCTGACTCTAAATCCGGCCCCCACCCCGGCCCCCGCCCTAACGTTGGTCACCGGACCAGCCCGATCGGGCAAAAGCGAATGGGCTGAATATCTGGCCCACCAAGCGGCCCAAGGGGGGGCTGCGGTCACCTATATCGCTACGGGCCAGTGGGATCCCCAGGATCAGGACTGGTGCGATCGCCTCGAACGCCACCGCCACCGCCGTCCCCCCACCTGGCAAACCCTGGAATGCCCCTTTGATCTGGTCCCTATCCTCCAGGCCAGCACGGCTCAAGATTGCCTGTTGATCGACTCCCTCGGCACTTGGGTCGCTAATTATATAGAGAAGGATGGGGAAAGTTGGCGATCGATCGAGGCGGCTGTGCTCCAGCAACTGCCCTGCACCGCAGCGAGCGTTATTGCCGTGGCTGAGGAAACGGGCTGGGGGGTAATTCCCGCGACGGCAGTGGGGCGAGTCTTTCGCGATCGGCTCGGCTCCTGCATTCGCCAGGTGGGTCAGTTGGCCCAACGGGTCTATTTAGTCACCGGGGGCTATGCGGTGGATTTAACCCAAGTGGGGACTCCCTTGCCCCCGCTGGCATTGGGTTCTTCCCCATTTTCTGCCGGACCTTCAGAATGATTCTAGGTTTGGGGATCCGAGAAGCCGATCAACCTAGGCTAGGATCAAAGGCAATGACAAAGTAATGCTGTCGGAGAATGTTGAGCCTGCAATAATTCCCCAACTTCATCCACCCCGTTGGAAGCAAGAGATTTCTTTACCGGGGGTATCCGCAATCACTGCTGTAAGCAAGGAGACACAAGACCATGGCACAACAAGATCAAGTCCGTGCCTATTTGGCTTGCTGGTTCCAGCTCGGCAAGGGAGTCGTCCTACACCGCACCGGAGAAGTTCTCTGCCCCTGTCCAGTGCTCCAGGGCAATCGCTACAGCCCTGAGTTTGAACAATGCTGGCAGCAACTGGCCCACCAGGATTCCTATTTAGAAGGAACCTGCCAAAGTATTTCGCAACTGTTGAGCGGTTCGTGGGAGTTGGTCCACTGTCCTCGGTGTAGCCTGCTGGTGCCCATGCCCTGTGGCTTTACCCTAGACACAAGCTGCCCTTGCCATGATGTGCCCAGTTGGCCCAACATGCTCATTCCCCAACCCCGCGCCCCGATCAATATGCGCCAGCACCTGCAATTAATCCACACCCGGATTCAAGATGCCGATCGACGCTACCAACAGAACACGCCGGAGTCTGCCTCAGAAGCGGACCGTTCTGCGTCCTGAGCAGCGGCGATCGGGGGATGTAGGCGAGGGAGTTGAGCGCAGAGTCTGGGCCACGATCGCCCGATTTGCCTGTGCTCCAAGCTTGTTTTTGGGCAGCGGATAGGGTCGCAGAGAAGAGGAGTATGATGGGGATGAGAATATCTAATCGATTCCGGCGGGATCACCCCCCATAGGTGATTAGAAAAATCTATCGATTTTGCGCCAGGGGTGTGCTTAGCCGGAGCTTAATGCGGGATCCCCATGATTAATATTGTTCTGGTACAACCCCAAATTCCGCCGAATACGGGCAATATTGCCCGGACCTGTGCGGCTACCCAAACGCCGCTGCACCTGGTGGGGCCTTTGGGGTTTGAACTGAGCGATCGCTACCTCAAACGCGCTGGCCTCGACTATTGGCCCCATGTCGATCTCCACAACCACGCCCACTGGGCAGACTTCCAGCACCACCAGCAGCAGCACCCAGGTCGCCTGGTCGGCTTTAGCACCCAGGGCAGCCTGAACTATTTCACCTTTAAGTTTGAGCCAGGGGACTATCTCCTCTTTGGCCGGGAAACCTCAGGCTTGCCCCCCGTTGCCTTGGCAGCCTGCGATGCCTTGGTTTACATCCCCATGAGCCATGACCATGTGCGCAGCTTAAATCTTTCGGTCAGTGCTGCGTTGGGGCTGTTTGAGGCGCGGCGGCAGTTACAAATATTGGACTATCCCCGCCCAACCCCACGATCGGCTCCCACCGCCTAAGGTGCTGCCGGTTTCCCCCTGGCTACTGTTACAGCAGGTGTTACAGCAGGTTCTATGGGGGGTTGGCTTGCCCAGGCGGATTGTCATTATCAATGCAAAGTGCGATTTAAATTTATAGGTCTTGATAGGTCTAGGAACGCGAAAAGAGGCCGGACAAGACGGCAAGAAATGGGGACTTCTGGGGTTATCAATTCAGCCTTGTCAAGGGGTCGATCGTGGAGAGTTAAGGGCTAAAATTGCAGCCGATCGGCCTAAAATTGGCACTCTAACCGGGCTTCTTCACAATAGCGGCCCATAGCTATCAATATTGATAAGAGATTCCTATGGAATTCGAGATGATCTAGGAAAGGTTGCACAGGATACATCTCTGCACTGCCCTAGGTGAACTAGGATAGGTTCATCCTGACAGTTCCCAAGGGGCTGGAAAGGGTAGAAATATGCTGTCCTTAACGAAATACCGGAAAGCTTCCGTTCTTGTGAAATGTAGGTTTACAAGGCTTTGAAGCAGGAGAGATAGAACGGCCTAGAGTCGTCTTCTCCTATCACTTAAAAGGGCTTGTACAGACGCAAGGGTTTGGATTCATCACCATAAGTTGCCTTGAGAAAAGGTAATGATAGGGATAAGCTCGCGAGGCTTGTCTTATCAGAGAAACCAAGCTAACCTTGCCTAGGTATATTCACAACACTCTCTACAAAACCTGCCCAAGGTGGCCATTCCCCTAGCCCTGTCTAGGGACACAGAACTTGCCCCAAGGCGGTCTGTGAGGGATGGGCTACTTAAGGACAGTTGAGTACTGGTTACCAGGAGGTCGTTCCTTGAAACGAGGATTTCCGCAGAAAATAAAGCCTCTGCAACCCATCGGTTCAGGCCGAGACAGCGCATTTGATGCTTTGACAACGGAGCATCACAGCACCTCAGCAAAGCTTGAGGCAGCTTCCCCCACAATGGCTATGGTCTCGAAAAACCCCAAGGCTATCTTGGTCGCTTCGACCGCCCAATTCCAGCCGGTGATGGTGGCGAATGCTGTTACCCCCAATCGCACCCGTCGTGCTCGTTCTGCCGCCATGGTTGGTCTTGCCGCCCTCTCCATGGGTGCTGCGGACCTCTCTAGCTTCTGGAATACGAAGGGAGCTTTAGCTGCGGATGATGCTGTCGCGACTGAACCTCTGAGGCGCTTCTCGGAAGATGACCCCGAGCCAAGCACGACAAGCTTCAGCGGCGTTGCTAACCCCACCCTTGCTACCCCAGCCGTACAGCCCCTCGGCGCATCCTTTTCTGGATTTGAGGCTGAGACGATCGCGGCTGAACCCACCTTGGCTGAAATCCAAGGGTTTGGGGGCGAGAGCAAGATTACCCATGTTGTCGTTGCTGGAGAATCCTGGGGCGATATTGCAGAGCACTATGGGATTACGGTCCAAGCCTTGGCGATGGCCAATGCCCTCCCTCTGGACAGCAATCTCGCCCCCGGCCAAATCCTTCGCATTCCCGCGATCGTTGAGTTGCCTGCCCTGGAGACGGCCCAGATCTTCACAGATGTGCCCCTGGTCAGCTCCCCCGCAGCTTCAGAGCCATTGCCCGTCGCCTTTCTACCCGAACGCCAAGAGACCGATGCAACGGTTGCGATCGGGGGCCAAGCGCCCGTTCCTAACCTCCTGAAGGGAGACCTGGAAACGCTGAAGGTAGAACCCAAAGCAACGGCTGCCCGGTCTAGCAATCCCGCCAGCAATGCAGCCCCTGTGATCGCCGCTGCCCCCGCTGCGACCTCCACCACTTTGGTCCCCCACTGGGAGTTGGCCGACTTGATCCCCTATCGGGTGCAGCCCGGTGACACCCTAGACAAAATTGCCCGTGACCATGCGGTTCCCCGTGCGGCCTTGGTGGAAGTCAACAAGCTCCAAAATCCCAACCAGTTGATGGTGAATCAGTTGCTGGGAATTCCTCGGGAGGGCGCTGTTGAGTTGACGGCCTCTGCCTTGGGTCTGCCTGAGTTTAGTGAGGTCCATGGCGGCAATGCTGCTGATGCGGCAGACGTTCCGACCTTAGCCGGAGTCTTTTCTGGGGAAACGCAAGCAACCTCGGCGAATCCGGTGCTATTGCCAGAATCCTCTGGGGCACCCAACCCGATCGCCAGCCTAGGCACCCCCAACGCCAGCCCAGCAACGGCGGATCTGCCCGTTGTGCCCATTGTTGGCCTGACCACCCCAACCTCCAACTCAGGCGTAGCTGAAGGCGCAGTCCCTCGCGTTGCGCCAGCCATGGTTGCCCAACCCGCAGCCCCCCAAGGGGCCACGTCAACGGTCGTTGCAGCAGGGCTGGTGGATCCCGCCAATGCCGCAAACCTCTATGCAGTGCAGCCCGGAGATACGCTGTTCTCCATTGCCCGCAACCACGGTGTTTCGGTCCACAGTTTGGCCCAACACAACAGCATCAGCAACCCGAACCAGATTTTTGTCAGCCAGCGGCTGAATATTCCCGGTAGCCTAGGGGCTGTGGCCAGCACTGCATCCCTGACGGCTTCGGTTCCCCAAGTGGCAACCACCGTGGCGACCACTAGCCTGATGCCGGGACTGGGCTATGGGGTGACCCCTGGTGTTGCACCAGAATCCCCGTCGCCCAATCTCAATGCCCCCAGTCGCCCTGCTGCCCAGCCCCAAGCCTCTGAGCTGAGTCCCCATATCCAAGGACTGCTCAGCGAGATTGAAGCCCTGCGGGCCAAGTACCGAGCTGCGGAATCCCAACCCGTTGCGGGTCAAGGTTTCAGTGCCGCTCCGACTACTCCCCAGGCATTCACGTCTTCCGCACCGGCTCCTCAGGCTGCAAGCCCTGTAGCCCCAGCGGCGGCGATCGAGACCACGGCGGCGGCTTTACAGGCTCCGGCCCCACAAGCTGCCCCAGAGGTTGCGCTGCTGCCGGTGAACGAGCGCGTCAATCCGGAGTTCCGTGGCCCTAGCACGCCTGCGATCGACCCCAATATCAGCGTGTCGGCTCCCCTCCAAACCCGTACCCCTGAGCCGGTTGTTGCTCCCTTGAGTGCAGAAGAGCAGTTGTTGGCTGCTGCGCCCATTGGTGCGGAGAACTACGATCCCCTGGTTCAGTCTCTCCTTGGTCAACAGGTCTCTCCCCAGTTGCCCGCTGTGGGTGCAGATCCGTTCCTGCCCGATAGTGTCGCCAATGGCTTTATCTGGCCCGCCCAGGGAATGCTAACGTCTGGCTATGGCTGGCGTTGGGGCCGGATGCACAAGGGGATTGATATTGCAGCTCCGGTTGGTACGCCGATCGTGGCAGCAGCCGGTGGTGTCGTCAGCTATGCCGGTTGGAACTCCGGGGGTTACGGTAACCTCGTGGAGATTCAGCACCCCGACGGCAGCGTGACTTTGTATGCCCACAATAGCCGCATCATGGTTCAGGAAGGGCAGCGGGTCAGCCAAGGCCAACGGATCGCTGACATGGGCAGCACGGGCTACAGCACCGGTCCCCACCTCCATTTTGAAATTCACCCCTCTGGCCAAGGCGCGGTTAACCCCATGGCCTACCTGCCTCGCTAATGTGTCCCAAGGGTGATGGCTCCCTCAGGTGAATGCCATCCCCCAGCGACCTTGTATCGAGAGCGTTTATTTCAAAAGATTCTGCATTACCCTTCTGGTCACCCAGAGGGGTTTTGTTTGGGCCAGGTGAGCATCAAGCCGACAATATAAGTAGGTCACGGTAAGTTGCCGTAGG
>JBMTWK010000199.1:0-6148 GCA_049452395.1 Prochlorothrix sp.
ATTGATGTGAGTTTGGGGTGCCCTGGGTTGCACCCCATTTTGTTGGGATTTTTGGGTTGGGATTTTGGTTGCAATCCCCGCGCAGGGGGGCGGGGAGGGATCGGCTAGGGCTGCTAGGAAGAGCTAGATGGCCCGTTCTCTGGGGCGAGGCGGTTACCGCTGGACAGACCGACGGTCTGCTCGGCCTCTGACTTCTGGTCAGCGGCAGAGGCTGCGATCGGCGGCTGAGTCAGGTAAGAAACCCCAATAAAGAAAGCGAGTCCTACCAAAGGGCTGATCAAGGTGGGAAAGCCATCAAAATCTGCCGTTAGCCAGGAATTTGGGAAGTACAGTAGGCTATTCTCGGCCCCGAACATGGTGGGCATCAGGACAAAGAAGAGGAGACGGGTTGCCGATCCTGTGATAATGCAGGCGAGGGCACCTTGGCGGGTTGACTTGGGCCAAAATAGCCCCCCTGTGAGGGGAACCACCAACCCCGCAAAGCCCAAATCAAAGGCTAGGAGCAGCAGAACGCCGGTTTGGGGAACTTGAATGGCAAAGATGGTGCCCAGTACGGCCATGACCAGGGCCATGGTCCGGGTGAGGTTGAGCAGGCGATCGCCCCCGCCCTCAGAACTACTGCCTCGCTGTACGCCGATGATGTTGTGGGCAATGACCGAAGCCGTTCCCAACATGGCTCCATCGCCCGTGGAGAGGGATGCGGCCATAATCGCTGTCACTACCAGCAGGCTAAGGAGGGGTGGGGCGACGGATTGGAGCAGGGCAAAGAGGACGGGGCCATCGGGGACCGTGGCAACGCTGTCTAAGATGCTACCCGCCGAGAGGGCAACCATGGAAAAGGGGATGCCGATGAGGACGGTACCGGCACTGCCGATGAAGCAGGCTCGCTGGGCTGTTTCGGGGCTGTCGGCGGCAAAGACCCGTGCCATAAAGTCGATCGCCACAATATCGCCAATGCCCAAGGCCAGCAGGGTTGCCCAGTTAATGACGGCTCCCGATGCGGGATCGGTCAACTGTTCCAGGGCAAAGGGTCCCATTCCGGCGGGAACTTCTAGACCAAAGTTGAAGGCGATAAAGCCAATCAGGGCCAGGGAACCCACCAGAGCGATCCCGACTTGAACGACATCGGTGTAGGCGACGGCAAACAGCCCCCCGGAGACGGTGTAGGCAAAGATCAGCAGCGCGATCGCAATGACTCCGCTGGTGTAGCTGAGGCCCAGGAAGGACTGGAACAGATAGCCCCCAGCCACAAGGTTCCCGGCGAGGAGAAAGGCAAAGCTCAGGACCATAATCACCGAGGCGATGCGCTCTGTCAGCCGACCGTATTTGACGCGGTAAAAGTCCGGCAGGGTGGTCAAGCCCATGCGGTTGAGGGGCTTGGCATAGAATAGCCCCGTAAGGAATAAGCACAGAGCGAGGCCAAGGGGCAGGGAAGCCCCCGCCCAAAACCCAAATTCGGCGGTGAGGTCTGTATTGCCGAGGGTTGCGTTGGAATCGACGGACTGGGCCATAACGGTGGCCGCTGCGAGGGGCAGGCTGAGGCCCCGTCCCGCGACTAAGAAGTTGTCACTGTCGCCTTTGACCCGATAGGAGGCCCAGATGCCAATCCCTAAACTCCCCAGCAGGAAGATAATAATTCCCCAAAATAGAAACTTACTCTCCACAACTAAACCTCTTAAAACGCTTAAAATATTGATCTCTAAAGCAACGCTTGGGGGACTTTAAACCCCTGCGAAAAACCTGAAAAAAAGCAATTAAGGCTGTAGATACAGCAAGGTTGCTCTCCCACCTATGGCACGGAGCGGAAACTCTTGAGGACCCTCTCACTTGGGTGGGGTATGACGGGCGATCGGCTTTCCCAGCGGCGTTGCTAACTGGATAAGTCGGGGAAATAAGGGGTTATTCTCGCCTAGGGCGGGAAATTCTTTTACTTCGCAGACTGACCCATTGGCTGCTTTATCTCTCTTAAACAAGCGAATGGTGAGGAGTCCAGCCCCATGTTTTAACGAATTGGGAATTGAATCGAAAGATTCTTGAGCGTTAGGTACATCTTGTCCCTATGATAGTCCTGGGTAATTCCTGGATAAAGTATCAGCAGCTACCGTTCCCTGAGGTAAGACTATGGCCACTTCCCCCGCTGACAATCCCCTTTTTCAACAGCCTTCTTCTGAGGCCGATCGTGCCCTAGAGCTAGAAAAGCGCCTGCCCCTGACGGGTTGGCAGCAGGAGGTGAACCAGGGGCTAGAGTATGGTCTGGAGGCTGCTGCAAGCATCAGAGACCGATCGATCCCCACCTTCTCGCGGGGGGAGTTGCCCCACTATGCGGGGATTAACACGTTTTTGAAAGCGCCCTATTTAGAGGATGTGCGCCTTGTGGGGAACTATGATGTGGCGATCGTGGGCGTTCCCCATGATTCCGGCACCACCTATCGCCCCGGTACCCGCTTTGGCCCCCAGGGAATCCGTCGGATTTCGGCGCTGTATACCCCCTACAATTTTGAGCTGGGGGTGGATCTGCGGGAGCAAATTACCCTGTGTGATGTGGGGGATATTTTTACGATCCCGGCCAATAATGAGAAATCGTTTGATCAAATTTCCAAAGGGGTTGCCCATGTGTTTAGTTCTGGGGCATTTCCGATTCTGTTGGGGGGAGACCACTCGATCGGCTTTCCCACAGTGCGGGGAGTCTGTCGCCATTTGGGCGATAAAAAAATTGGCATTATCCACTTCGATCGCCATGTGGACACCCAGGAAACCGACCTAGACGAGCGGATGCACACCTGTCCTTGGTTCCATGCCACCAATATGGCCAATGCTCCGGCGAAGAACTTGGTGCAGTTGGGGATTGGGGGGTGGCAGGTGCCGCGCCAAGGGGTCAAGGTCTGCCGGGAGCGGGCGACGAATATTTTGACGGTGACGGATATTACGGAAATGGGGCTAGATGCGGCGGCGAATTTTGCCTTGGAACGTGCCCTAGATGGCACGGATTGTGTTTGGATTAGCTTTGATATTGACTGTATTGATGCGGGCTTTGTCCCAGGGACGGGTTGGCCGGAACCGGGGGGACTGCTGCCCCGTGAGGCACTGGCGTTGTTGGGTAAGATTGTCCAAAAAGCGCCGATCGCCGGTCTGGAACTGGTCGAAGTGTCTCCCCCCTATGACATTAGCGATATCACCTCTTTGATGGCGACCCGTGTTATTTGCGATACCATGGCTCACCTGGTGCTGTCGGGTCAGTTGCCCCGCAAGGAAAAGCCTGCCTATATTCATCCAGAGGCCAATATGGCGGTGGATCAGGCTTGGGCTTAAGGGCCGATTACAAATCGGCGATCCCAGTCAGGTGGGCGGTGGATCGGGCTTGGGCTTAAGAGCCGATTGCAAATCGGCGATCCCATAACCGTCGGCGGAACTTTTGACCCCTGTGAGGCTGCGATGCATGAAACTGACATGACCAAGGCGCTAATCCTAACGGTACGGGATTGGTGGGAGGCGCAGCCAGAGCGGTTGCCCGTGGCGCGGGTTCATCTGCGGGTGGGGAAGTTCACCTGTGTGGAACCGGCTGGCCTTCAGTTTGCCTTTGAGGTCCAAACCCAGGGCACGTTTCTGGATGGGGCTAGCCTGGAAATTCATGAAATTCCCCTGATTGCCTTCTGCCAGCCCTGCCAGCGGGAGTATCACCCTGAGATTGGCCTGCGGTATGCTTGTCCCGATTGCGGCCATCCGATGGAAGAGATCCGATCGGGCCGTGAACTCAAGATCGATCGCATTGAGTTAAGTCCAGGCTCAATTTAGGCTGTATTTGCCAAGATCCTGTAGGGGCGATCTCCCCGTCTTGCCCAAGATCTCGTAGGGGTAAACCCCCCGTGGTTGCCAGGATCCTGTAGGGGCAAACCCCCGTGGTTGCCCTGGTTTTGGACCGAAGCGGGTCAGCAGAGGGTCGGCACGGGGGCGCGACCCCGACCCGCCTTGATCTCGTAATGCCCTCATCGTCTCGTCTCATCTCGTTTATCTCGTTTCATCTCATCTCATCTTATCTCATCTCATCTCGTTTCATCTCGTTTATCTCGTTTCATCTCATCTCGTTTCATCTCGTTTCATCTCGTTTCATCTCGTTTCATCTCGTTTCATCTCATCTCGTCCCCTCTCAATCTTTTGCTGTCCCCCTAAACCCTGATCCCATGCACCAAACCCTTGATGCCGCCCTGGAAATCAATCTCCTCCATGCCAACCAGGAGGGCGCTGACCACAACCGTGCCCATTTTGACGAGTGGGGCATTACCTGCTTGAACTTGATGAGCAGCCCTGGGGCGGGAAAAACGAGCTTGCTGGAGAAAACTTTGGCGGCTTTGGCTCCGGAGCTAGCGATTGCGGTGATTGAGGGGGATATGACGACGCAGTTGGATGCCGATCGGCTGCGGGCCTATGGGGTGCCGGTGATTGCCATTAATACGGGCCGATCGTGCCATTTGGACTCGCGGATGGTGGCGGGGGGCATTCAGCAACTGAGCCAGGAGTGTGATCCCCAGGCTTTAGATTTAGTGGTGGTGGAGAATGTGGGCAATTTGGTTTGTCCCGCTGAGTTTGAGGTGGGGGAACATGCCAAGGTGGCCCTGCTGAGCGTGACGGAGGGGGAAGACAAGCCGTTGAAGTATCCGGTGATGTTCCGGGAAGCGGATTGTTTACTGATTACAAAAACCGACTTGGCCCCCTATGTGTCCGTGGAGATCGATCGGATCATTGCCAATGTGCGCCAAATTAATCCGGGGGTGGTGATTTTGCCCGTTTCGGCCCAAACGGGGGAAGGATTAGGGGCTTGGTTTGATTGGGTGCGCGATCGGTGCGGCGATCGGGGTTGAAATCGTAGCTGAAGGGTTGGTGTTGCGATCGGTGCAGCGATCATAGCTAAAATCAGGGCTAAAATCGTAGCTGAAATCGATGCAGCGATCGGGCCTAAGCCTTACAGGTGGGTCAGTTTGGGCAGTTGCATATCTTCAGCAATGTGACTACTTTCCTGGAGCAGGTAGTCCAAAAAGGTTGCGGCCACGATCGATAGCTGTTTGCCCTTGGGATAGACCACATGCCACTGGCGGTGAATCGGGAAACCTTCCACATTCAGCACCGTTAGCTCATGGGTCGCGCCCACGGAGGTGAGGGTGTGGTAAGACAGCACCGACAGGCCCAAACCGCCAATAATCGCCTGTTTAATGGCCTCATTGCTGCCCAGATCCAATTTGACCTGCATCTCTAGCTTTTTGTCCTGAAACACCTGCTGGGCCACTTCCCGCGTTCCCGATCCCTGTTCCCGCAAAATAAACGGCTCCTGGCTCAGGCGCTCTAGGGAGACAACGGGTTCCTTGGCTAGGGGGTGATCGCTGGGCGCGACGACAACCAGGGGATTGTCTAAAAAAGGCTTGACTTCTAGGTCATCGCTGAGGGGCGGGCGGCTGAGGATATAGAGGTCATCCTGGTTTTCCCCCATGCGCTCTAGCAGTCCTTCGTGGTTGGTGACCTGGAGAGAGACGTTAACACCGGGGTAGCGCTGGCAAAATGGCCCCAAAAGCCGAGGAATAAAGTACTTTGCTGTTGTAATCACAGCTAAACGCAGTCGGCCTTGTTTCATGCCCTTGAGGTCCGCAACGGTCATCTCCATTTGGGAAATGCGCTCGAAGATCTCTTTTGCCGCTTGGTACAGCTCTTGGCCTGCATCGGTGAGGTAGAGCCGTTTGCCTACCTGCTCAAACAGCGGCAATCCTACCGCCTTCGTCAACTGCTTGACTTGGATCGAAACGGTGGGCTGGGTAAGGTACAGTTCTTCCGCTGCGCGGGTAAAGCTACCGTGGCGGGCCGCAGCTTCAAAGACCTTTAGTTGGTGGAGTGTCACAGGTTTCAAGGATCTTGAGAAGGTGAAGGGATGATTGATAAATAGATTATAGTCTATCGAAAGCCCGATTTGTATAGATAACCCAGAGATTTCTAGTACAGTAGGGCGGAAGTTCCCATCCCCTGTCCAGTGCGGGCATCTTGCCCGCGTTGTGAGCGTCTCGCTCACACTGTGCTCACACTGTATGGGTGGAAAACTTATGCCTGGGTTTACTAGGATTTTGTGACTTTGGCGGTAGCATCCCACTTTAGCGATTTAACCGAACTG